>JAQVDB010000096.1 GCA_028698525.1 Clostridia bacterium | reverse complement strand
GAATATTTCTAACAGTAAATACACGATTACTATCAACACCGGGAATAGGTGGCTTCACCGGATTCGCCCCCGGAGACAAAATTATATTATCATATGTTTCACTATAAATATCAGAAGTCTTTAAGTCTTTTACAACAACATTCTTGGTAGCTCTATCTATTCGGATCACTTCACTATTTACTCTGACATCTATATTGAACCTTTTTTTCATAGCCCCAGGAGTCTGTACAAAAAGATCTTCCCTATCTTCAATAACACCGCCTATATAATATGGCAGACCACAATTTGCAAAAGAAATATGCTCTCCCTTTTCAAACATTATTATTTCAGTATCTTCACTCAATCTCCTCAAACGTGCTGCAGCAGTGGCTCCTCCGCCAACACCGCCAATTATTATCACCTTTTTCCCCATAATGATCATCCTTTCTGATTAAAAAATTATATTTGAATAGCAGGTTTAAAATTAGGAATATCAGTATCGGGTGCATATAATACCCTATACAAAATTTGGTTTAGAACCACCGAACAGGGACTCGTATATAGAAGGTTAGCGAACTGCTTATAAATATTTGGATAAAAAGCTTGGCGAGCGTAATGCAGGAAATACCAGTTTAGCTTTTCATGTCTGAGCGCTAGCGAGTTCGGGAAAAGCTTGGTATTTTCGGAATGGAGTGAGCCTTAGCTTTTTCCAAATATTTATGGCATGAGCGGTCTTCTATATACGAGTCCCGTACGTGTATACAATAATAAGACGACACAAAAGGACTGTCCCCTTGTGTTGTTGTAAAATAAATCGATATTCTATAATATACCCTTTTAAAAACCTTTTAATAGGAGAAAATAAGATTAGTAAAATCTAAAAAAGGAGTGTTTATATGCATATACAAAAAAATGTAGGTATACTGGATAGCTATATAAGAATCGCATCAGGGTTGATGATGCTGGGCTACGGCATATCAAAATCTTCCTCAATAATGACAGGATTTGGTGCGATAAAAGTTGCAGAGGGAGTGACTAAATTTTGTCCCATGTTATATGTGCTTGGGTTATCTACTGTGGATATAGAAATGCCTTTAAAATCTAAAACAAACACTATGCCCAAAGAAAATTTATCCTAAAATACAAAATCCCGAGGTGAAAATATACCCTCGGGATTTATATTAAATCGTACTTTTTGCCGCCTGGATCATGATAGCACATTCTATTCTTTTTTTCTGCATCTCACAAGCTATACGATTTGGATCAGATATATCGCCATTCGAATAATATGCATTGGCGTGACATCCTCCTGAACAATAGTACTTGGCCCAACAATCTCTACATTCAGTTTTATTGAGCACATTATTATCTCTAAAAAGCTTGCTCATTTGACCATTATTTATGCCCTTATAGATATCCCCCATCACAAATTCCGGCTGGCCTACAAACTGGTGACAAGGATAAAGTTCGCCTTTGGGAGATACTGCAAAATATTCATACCCGGCACCACATGAGGTGATCCGTTTATATATGCATGGGCTCTCAAATATATCAAGATTAAAATGATAAAAAACAAACGGTTTTCCTCGCTTTATTCTATCCAAATATCTAATCGCCAAATCTTCATATTCTTTCTTTATAACATCAAGATGCTCTTCTTTGATATCAAAAGGTCTCCCACTTCCAACAACCGGCTCTATGGAAATCTCATCAAAGCCTAGATCTGCAAGATGAAATACATCCTCACCAAAGTCAAGATTATTTGCTGTAAAAGTACCTCGTATAAAGTACTGCTTGTTCCCTCTCTTGTGCACAAGATTCAATGCATTATCGAGTATCCTATCGTAAGATCCCCTGTGCTCTCTGTCATAACGTATTGCATCGTGCACTTGCTTTCTGCCGTCTATGCTTATAACTACGTTATCCATATATTCATTGATAAAATCTATAGAGCATTCGTCCAGCAGCAATCCATTTGTGGTAATTGTAAAATGGAATTCCTTCCCGTATTCCTCCTGTTTATCTTTTGCATATAAAACAGCATCCTTTACAACATCAAAATTCATCAAAGGCTCTCCGCCGAAAAAATCCACCTCTATATTTTTCCTAGCCCCTGAATTTTGTGCCAAAAAATCTATACATTCAAATGCAACTTGTTTAGGCATCAATCCTCTATCAGTCTTATAATCCCCTTTAGATGCAAAACAGTACTCACATCTCAAGTTACAGTCATGGGCAACATGCATACATAGTGCTTTGACATAGTTGTTTTTATGATTTGTTTTTTTCAATAGGGACTGATCAAAATCTGAAGAATACAGCGTTCCCTGTTGATAAAGCTGATTGATGTCATCATAACATTCTCTTAACTGAGAAATATCATATCTATCCTCAAACTCCCGTGCAATCGAATCCATAGAAGGCATATCATCAAACTCATTCAAAATATCATACATGATATCATCAACCAAATGTATAGTGCTACTATTCACATCGAGCACAATATTATATCCATTTAAAGAAAATACATGAATCATATGTCTATAAACCCCATTTACATCAATTTTTGTGTATATCGCTTAGTCTTTTGCCATCAGGTAGCAGATCCTGTGGCACTTTCAGATTACTGCGTTTTAGTTTATATCTCTCGCAATCCTCAAAATTACTAGTACAGTACTTCCTTATATAGATATTTTTTAAAAGATCAGTTTTGAACATATTATATATAGGACAATTTATAGCATTCTTACAATCCATATCTAACCTCTCCTTTTTATATGTTTTAACACAAAACAATCAATATCTATATTTATACATACCCTTACCGGAAATAATCTAACTGATTTCCATATCCCCTCTTTCTCCCAGTATGGTACCAAAAAGGATGATCAATATTATTTCCGCTACTATAAGACCCACAGGGCTAAATATAGTACCTAGCATCAGATTTAAAAAGCCTCCTGCTATCAAAGTTACCAAAAACATAATTCCAATGGCCTTGAGCATATCTTTTCCCCCTAGCTCCTTCAATAAAACTGTAAAAGTAGCTATACAAGGGAAATATAATATAAGCACTACTACAGCTACCACCGACTGAGTATTAGTCAATCCGATAGGTTCAAGCAGGGCAACGGCTACATCCTTTCTCAACAGTCCTATTATCAGTGCCGATACTGTTTCTTCAGGCAAACCAAATATTCCTCTCACAAGAGGGGCAGCCCATTTTGATAATAAATCTATTATACCACTAAAATACATCAAATTGACGATAAAAACACCGCCTAAAACATATGGTATAGCCTCTTTAAAAAATCCTGTAAGCCTCATCCACAATTTTTTCATCTGGACATTGAAATCAGGAAGACGGTAAGGAGGCACTTCTATCAAAAGCGTAGGTGTTGCACCTTTAACCAACCTGTTCAAAGACATTCCCAACAAACTCCATACGGTCACTAATGTAACAAATACAAGCAATATATAAATACCGCCTCTTTTGCCCATCATTCTAAAAATCAATGTAGTCTGTGCCATACAGGGTATGGTGATACAGGTTACAACAGCAGTGATAAATCTCTCCCTTCTAGTCTCCAGATTTCTCACTGCAAGCACTCCCGGTACGTTACATCCGAAGGACAACAACATAGGAAGGATGGAGTAACCATGCAATCCTATTTTATGCATTATCTTGTCAAACAGTATCGCCATCCTGGGGAGATAACCCAAGTCTTCTAAAAATCCGATTATCAGGTAAAAAAGAAATATATAAGGCAGCACTATTCCAAAGGCTACATATACACCTGTAGTGAGCACGCCCATAGCCTCTTCATATTGTATTATACCACCTGAAATATCTCCTATAAATATATAGTGAAGAAACCCTTTTCCTCCCAGCTGTCGGCTAAACCAGAATATAAAAGGGGAGTAAACCGATTGGAAAAACTTGAGCATCAGTCCCTCCAATAAATCACCGAAAATTGTGATGAACTTGAATACTAAATATAATATCCCAAAAGCCACAGGCAGACCGAATATAGGATGAATACTTATATCCTCCAACCTTTCAAGGAATGTATGATGTCTATGGGAAAGATTTTGTACTTGAGATACTATATTCCCCATCATCTCCCATCGCTTTTCCTGCTTCAGTTTGTCCCACTTTACCGGTTGAGCATTTAAACACTTTTCCCTCAATTCCTGCATTCCCTCTCCGCTCACTGCACTTGTAGGCACCACAGGAACGCCTAATATATGACTCAATTTTTCCTGATCTATTTCTATACCCTTGTGCCTAGCTTCATCCCATAAATTCAATGCTATCACCATGGGTTTACCGAATTCCATCAATTGAAGGGTTAAGTTCAAATTCCTTTCAAGGTTTGTAGAATCAACTACATTAATAAACACATCTCCACTATCCAACATATCTACAGCAACCTTTTCCGCTTGACAGGTAGGATCTAAATCGTATGTGCCCGGCACATCTATAATCTCATGCTTCTCACCATTATATGTCATATATCCCTTGGAAAACTCCACAGTAGTACCGGGATAATTAGATGTGGTTACGCTGACACCTGTAAGTTGAGAAAATATCACACTCTTACCAACATTGGGGTTGCCTATAAGGAGTATTCTCATTTATAAGCCACCTCAACTTTTACCTTGTTGGCCATCCCGTATCCCATAGCAAGTTCACAGTTTCCTACATTTACTATTACCGGCCCTCCATTTAAAATTGTGCTTTTTTTTGTAACTATAACCCCTTTTCTTATGCCTAAAGCTTCTAATTTAGAACGCATGCCAGGCCCGGCTGCTATATCTATTACTTTACCACTCTCACCATTTCTTAAGTGTGAAAGAGGAATTACTCTATTTGCCTCCATCGGCCGACCCCCTCAATTTATGCTTTTAAAAATATGATTGTACGCTGTTATTGATTATCATTATCAATTATACCTCACAATCAGCCCTTATTAAATTTTACCACCTTATCTTTTTTTGTCAATAAAAAAGTGGCGGACTATAAACACCCGCCACTTTTAGTTTTTGTTATTCTTCCTCTTGATTTTTATCACCCTTGAGGTTTTGAATTTCTTTTTTAATAGCCTCAAGCTGCTCTTCCAGTATGCTCTGCTGCTCCATCAGCATTTCTTCTTGATTATATGGTA
>JAQVDB010000095.1 GCA_028698525.1 Clostridia bacterium | reverse complement strand
TACTTGGCCCTCTTTTCCTGAGATTGTCCTGCTTGTCTATTTCAAAGTAATAGTTAGTTACGTCATAGTATAGAAGATCTGTTTTCCTGCCATATTGCTTTACAATTCGTTCGTGGATAAATTGTTGAGCATCCTTTTCAACCTTATTTCGGGAAGTTATCAGCATGGTACGAATTACTTAGAAAATCCATTACCGCTTCAATGGTAAATGGCATAATATCAAAGATATTTACAGTCAGATAGAAAAGTGTAAAGATCCCTCCAACTCGGTGATTGGATCAGCTAGAGTCAGCGTCAGAACTAAAAAGGATAGCCCATGCAATCAATGGGTAAATGCAAAACTTATCTTTGTCAGAAACACTAACCGCAAGGATGATGCTTGGCTGGCAATACTTTGTACCGATATGGAAATCAGTAGCGAAGAAGCAGTACGCATATATGGTAAACGCTGGGACATTGAAGTTTTCTTTAAAATGTGTAAGTCTTATCTGGCACTTGGCAAAGAATCTCAGGGTCGATCTTATGAAGCACAGATTGCTAGCACATCTATTGTCTTTTTACGCTACATGATGATTGCTGAGTCGGTACGTCTTGAACATGACGACAGAACATGGGGTGAAATATTTTTTAGGTTCTGTGACGAAGTCAAAGATATCGAATATGTAAAAGCAGTTAAACTGCTGATCGACACAATGATTGATATTCTCAGACAAACTCCGGTCTTGACAGATACCCATGCGCAGCAATTTATTGACCAATTAATCAATGCCCTGCCTTTCTATCTTAAAGATCGATTGCAGTTGGTTGCGTGATTATATTCATTTTTCAAGGTTCATTGCCACAATAGTGGTGGGAAAGTTGAGTAAATTATCTTTGGAAGCTATTGCTAATGCAAGAGTTGAGGGTTTTTTCAATTCATTGTGTAACCTCCAAGATTTTCTCGACTCTATCAATGTAATTATCAAAAATACTTTCATAAATTATACCATATAATCACATTAATGAATGACGAATGACTTGTCAAAGATTCATAACGCAGCTTCCAGGAATCCTTATCAAGACTTATGGTTGATATCTCTGCAAAATGGAGCTACTGTACGATATCAATCAATTCACTCTCCATCGTGGAGATGCATCATCTTTTATTTCCTAGTATGATTATTTGGTATAATCATTTCTGAGTAAACCCTTAGCAGCTTCACGTGTTAGCATCATTTAAGATGCTTTGAAGTTTTTCAAAATTAGCTTTCGATAGCCTTAACTTAAGTGTTTTTTTTGTTGCGCTGTGTTTTACATCCACAATTATTCTACCTGCAAATCCAGTCTTGTAGTTTGCAATACTGGTTTTTGTCATAGCCCATTTCTGATTCCCTACTATTATGGTGTTTTCATTAAAAGCATATATAGTTTGAGATAACAACCAGTATAAGCATAAAGAAACAAGGGCAATACTATAATCAATTTGAGAATAGTTGAAGATTTCTGCGAATCTGTGTCTCAGTAGTGTTAAAATAAAATCTATTTCAAGTCCAATAAGAATCAACACTACTGCACACACAGAAAATAAACCCAGTTTTTCTATAATAATATTGGCTCTTATTTTTTTTACACTAATAATGTTCTTAATCAGATAATATATAGAAAATATAAAGCATACTTGTGTTAATGCTATTTTAGAATACTCATAGAAACCCATATTTATACAGTCCCTTCGGTTTTTAATAAAAATTGCTTTTCGATGGCTTCTAAAAGAATCAGCTTGGTTTATGAAAAGGTGAATATCTAAACCAAGCTGACTCTCTGAAGATTGGTTTAGCTTTCCAAGCATTGAACGACAGTCATCAGTCCGATATATATGGTAACAGCCCCAGCAAGAGCTCCAGCACCAGTTGCACATACGATTATGCCTCCAACGATTGCTATGCTGCCACCAACCACCATCCACCAGTCAATGCCGCCGTCAATAGCCATTAGTTCTGAATAAGTTAATTCCAAAAACATTATTTCACCTTCTCATAAAATGACATTAGTAGTGATTCGTGAAATAGAGCTTCTACTCTGGATATATTTCTTCTAAAGAGGTTATAGGTTACTACCAAAAGTAACTATTCCAGCACCTAATAAAGCTAAACCGGCTGGAGGACACAGGCAGATGATTACAGGAGAAACTGCGATAGCAAGGCAAGACATGAACAGTGCCACTGGGCCACCTCCTTCAATAATCATCATTTCATCATGTGTCAAATCTTGAAACGTAAGGTTGTCAAATGCAATTGTACCATTCATAAGAAAACTCCTTTCTAAAATAATCGTTATAGGACCGGTTACAACAGTATATATGTCGTTGTAACCAGAACATATATCAACCAAATAGCAATATCGTTGGCGCCTTCAAGATATACTAATCAGCTAATATCTTGGAAAAACGATGCAATAGACCCTGCTATAGATTAACAATCCCAAAGCCTATTTTGGGACAATTATACACTACATGTTTTTTCATGTAAAGGGAATTGGCAAAAGACAGGAGGATACTCACTTTTTTTGGATATAGTATAGACATAGAAATATATCTTCTTTTCGGAAGCAAATTTGATAAAAAACCCCTGTAAGTAACCTGTATGAAGGGTTACAGGGGTCGCTTTTCTGCCAGGAGTTGTGGTATTAATCAACTTTTTTTCACATCTGCAAAAACTTTTTTAATTTCTCCAAGAGTCATAACTTTCCTACCGATATCTAGACCGAAAACTTCGTTAATATCATCGGTCACCTCATCCACATAGTCAAAAAGATAGTGATTAGCATCTACATGACTACAAGAAACTGAACGCAAGGATTTAAGTATTTTTTCAATGGTGTACTTGTTATCTAGTCTGATTTCTAGGATTCTAGCTATTACAAGGGCTAAGAAGCATATGAAGAAGTGTGCATTTATATGATCCTCCCTAGAAAGGTATACCGGCCTTGCATCTAAGGTGCTTTTTGTAACTTTAAATGACTCTTCGATTTTCCAAAGTCCTTGGTATATTTCTATAATACCTTCATCTGGCTCATCAAGTTCGCTTGTAACGATTGCATAATAACCGTCCAGTTGTTCTTCCTGCATTATTTTTTCTTGGTTCAAAAATTGCATCTTGCCGGTTTTCTGTATTTCTCCAGTTTCTTTATCGAACTCTATATTTGCAACATAAGATGCAGCACCGTAGCTAGTAGCCTTGGTATACTTTGAAGGATTTGATATTAAATCTGTAGCTTTAGCCAGTAGCTCTTCTCTTTTATTTTTGGAACGTTTAGCAAATTTGCTACTATAGTAAACAACCTGCTTTTGATCTATCTGAATTTTTTTCTTTCTAGGTTTGCCACTCCTATATTTGCCTACAGTGACGTTAATTGTCGTTGGAATGACTCGAGACTTTATTTTAAAATCCTTATTTCCACGATAGCCCTCATTATCAAGAACGAATTGTTTGAATTCGTTGCTCGCTCCTCTTATGGTTTGACTGTATACATATCCGTCGCCAAGAGCGGAATTAAATGCTATATTGTCGCCACTATTTAATCCCTTGTCAGCCACCACTATTATACGATCTGTTTTGAATTGTTTCTTTATTGTTTTTAATACAGGCATCATTGTTTGTGAATCATGGGTATTTCCTTCAAAAAGCTGGTAGGAGAGTGGTATTCCTTGCCTATCTAATGCTAACCCCATTTGAACAATTGGATTGGGCCTATGCTCTTTACTTGGCCCTCTTTTCCTAAGATTGTCCTGCTTGTCTATTTCAAAGTAATAGTTAGTTACGTCATAGTATAGAAGATCTGTTTTTCTGCCATATTGCTTTACAATTCGTTCGTGGATAAATTGTTGGGCATCCTTTTCAACCTTATTAAAATGCTTCAAGCTATGGTATACGTCATCCAATGTAAAATCAGCCTTATCAAAGAATAGGTCATTGATTTTAACAGTTGTCCTTTTAGAACAAGGATAGATTAGTCTAGCAAAGATTAAAACTTTGATTATGCTGTTAGTATTGAATTTGAAATTCTCATGCCTTCGCTTGTTATTGAAAAATCTATCCAGTTCTAATTCATGATAAATCTTGTTGAAGACAACATGTCCAAAGTTTTTTCGGTTCTGTGAATTTCTATCCACCCTGTCGTCGGCATTCAATCTTATGTATACGTCCTTTTCTTCTAAACGCTTCTGTTCCATCTGTTTAGCAATTTGCTCAAAGTGTGCAATTGGATCGTCATATTCTTTCTCAAGTACATCAAGATAACCTAAGGACTTTTCAACCTTTCGTTTAGTCTTTCCTTCTTTATCACGATAACTATGAACTATTTGCAGATATGTTCTGCCAGTTTTCTTCGAGTAGTTTTTAGCCAAAAACATTTTGATACCCCCTACAGACTTAAATATGATAATATTTACAATATATTACTACATAAGTCCACTATATTAAGCATAAATTTGACAAAAAAAATTACCACTTTTACTTGCTATTACTGGCCTAGGGCAAATCATATACTTGATTATGCTTCCGAATAAACGTTTATAGGTCTTAGGACTAGGATATTTATACCTAAAAGGTGGATGCTAGGGGTCCTGGCTGCTATAGTTCTTGTATATGCAGCAGTACGCAATATTTTTGTATAAATTTTTGGTATATCTGTATATATTGTGTTGTTCGACATATTTTAATATGGTATATTGTTGAAAAATAGTATTATTTAATAACTTTGAGGGGGCTAATCATGGATAATAACAATTTTGACGGTGGAGTGGACAATAACTATCAAAGTCCCGAATTAAATCAAGGACCAGCGGTACCTGATAGAAAGGGTATGGCAGTTGCATCTTTAGTTCTCGGCATTTTAAGTGTTGAATTATTTTGTTTATGGTATCTTAGTCTCCCATGCGCAGTTGTAGGCCTAATTTTAGGTATATTGTCACTGAAGAGTTCAGGCAGAGGCATGGCAATAGCAGGTTTAGTTCTATCAATAATACCCATTGCTATTGCTGTCGTAATAGACAAGGCCCTTTTTTAAAAACTAGTATTAAAGGCTTTTTGCAAATTCCTTACCCAGGTCAACACATTTCTCAACTGCCTCCTGGTCAGGATTCCACAATACCCTTAGGCCATCATTTACAAGC
>JAQVDB010000094.1 GCA_028698525.1 Clostridia bacterium | reverse complement strand
ATACTGAAAAGTATAGTGTTCGGCATTCTATCATGGAGGAAATAGCCAGACAGGAGGTAGGGGCAGATGCTTGTACTGTCGAGAAAAAAAGATCAGTCCATAGTAATAGGTGATAATATAGAAATTACAATAATTGATATACAGGGTGATCAGGTGCGCATTGGAATCAATGCACCTAAAAATGTGGCTATACACAGAAAGGAAGTGTATCTGGAAATTCAGGAAGAAAATAAAAAGGCAGCAGGAAGCAAAACTGTAACCTCAGTGGCACTTAGTGAATTTTTCAAGAAAAACAAGTAGCAAGCCTTTGTGAAGATAATATTTAAACTCGAAATAGTTTATTTAATAATTCGACTCAAAACCAAGATGTCAAACTAGGATGTCATAAAAATTTTAGCAAAAATTTTCATGTTAAGTATAAAGTTATCCGTTATCTGTTCGATATATAGAGTAAGGTGCTATTAACAAAGTGCATTTTCAAAGCGGCCGTATGAAAAGCACTTTGTTAATATAAGCATTAAGCATATTAGACAAAAAAATTTAATAAAATGCGCCGGGCAAGGATGCCTGGCATGAAAACAGGGAGGTTATTATATGAGAATTAATAACAATATCATGGCGATGAATACATATCGTCAGTTGGGAATCACTAACTCTTCCGGTTCTAAGTCAATGGAGAAATTATCATCAGGATTAAGAATCAACAGAGCTGGAGATGATGCAGCAGGTTTAGCAATTTCTGAAAAAATGAGAGGGCAAATTAGAGGTTTGAATATGGCTTCAAGAAATGCTCAAGATGGTATTTCTTTAATTCAAACAGCTGAAGGTGCTCTGAATGAAACGCACGCTATCCTTCAAAGAATGAGAGAATTAGCTGTTCAATCATCAAACGATACAAACAAAGATTTAGACAGACAATATATTCAAGATGAAGTAGACCAACTTTCAAAAGAAATCACAAGAATTGCAGATAACACACAATTTAATGAAAAGTATTTAATGAGTGCCACCAATGGAACATTTACAGGTAAATTCCAGATAGGTGCTAATGAAGATCAAGAGCTAGCAGTTACAATTGGTGCTATGGATGCAGCAACATTAGGAGTTACTGGAAATACGGTTACTCCTGCGGCAGCTACTGAAGTTGCATTTGTTGCCGGAAATGGAGATGAGTTTACTACTGATGATGTAGATGCTTCAAATTATAAGCAAGTGGATGATTTGGAGATTAAAGTTAAAGTTACTGATGCTGCAGCTGGTAAAGCTGATATAACAATAACAAAAAACGGAAAAACATATACTGCTTCAGCTGTACTAAATGATAAGGGTGATGACAAAGCAGGTTCAAAATGGGTACTATCTTCTACTGTTAGTGGCTTAGAAGATGTATTTAAAGCTGGAGAAAGCATAGAAGTTGCGATTTCTGCTGATGTAGCAGATAACGATGAGGTTAATATCAAAATATCTGGACAAACACCAGATACTGATGGTATTGATGTTTCAACACAAACAGCTGCAAAATCGGCAATTACTGCTATAGATGCAGCTATCAAAACAGTATCTGATGAAAGATCAAAGCTTGGAGCTTTCTCTAACAGATTAGAGCACACAATTAAGAACTTAGATACATCCTCTGAGAATCTACAAGCTTCTGAGTCAAGAATTAGAGACGTAGACATGGCGAAAGAAATGATGGAGTTCACAAAACAGAATATCCTTCAGCAAGCAGCAACTGCGATGTTAGCTCAAGCTAATCAGGCTCCTCAGAGTGTACTTCAACTATTAAGATAAATAAATCACTGAAAATAAGTATACTAGCAAACAAAGGTCAGGAGAATTTTCTCCTGACCATATTTTGTAATGTAATAAATAACCACTATACTAGTTGGAAGATTATTGTGGTAGGAAATAGTTAATATAAAAAGTTGAGAGTAAGTGGAAGTTTAAGGTTTCTTGTTTTTTAAAATCGTACAAAGCGAGATGATTACCAATGAAAATAAACAGTGTAGCAAACATAAATTCTTATCCTACAAGGATATCAGAGGCTAAGAAAGCTCTAAAGAATCAAGAGATAAAAGATGAATATATTCCATCCCAGTCTCCGAAGATAGACAAACAAGTAACATATCAAAAACCATCTCCAAAGATAGATAATGCTACTATTCAAAGACTAAAAGAAGAAAGCGAAAAAACCTACAGTCAGTTACGAGAGTTGGTCAGACAGCTTTTAGAAAAGCAGGGGTTATCCTTTAAAGATATAAAAATCCAGGATATAAAAATAGATGAAGAAACTCGTATAAAAGCTCAGGAGATGATAGGCGAAGGAGGACCATTAAGTCCTGAAATGGTCAGCGATAGAATAGTAGAATTTGCTAAGGCTATATCAGGAGAAGATAAAGAGAAAATTGATATGTTAAGAGCTGCCATAGAAAAGGGTTTTAGAGAAGCAACTGAGGTTTTAGGCGGAGAACTGCCGGAAATTTGTCAAAAAACATGTGAGCTAGTCAATAAGAAACTTGATGCATGGTTGGGAGAGTAAAATAAGGAGATGGTCTTGTGGACATAGCAGCATTATCGATTGGACTTAGTCAGATGAAAGTAGCTCAACAAGCCAGTATTTCAGTAATGAAAATGGCAATGAATACGGGACAAACACAAATGAATGACTTATTAAAAATGATGCAGGTTAATGCAAAAGTAATGGAGCAATCAGTAAATCCACATGTAGGGAGTTATATTGATATAAAATTATAGACTATAATATAAGTATATAAATTAATTAGGCACATAAAATCAATGTATAATTATGATAGCTTATGCAAGTAACTACAACTATACTTACACTTGCTAATCAGACGCCTCAGTCAGTGCGACAGTTGCTAAGATAATTGGAGCTTTAAGGAATAAATGGAGCAATAAATGCACAAGGTCAGGGGAATTTCTTCTGACCATATTTTGTCGGCTAATGAGATAGACACTTTAACTATCTTGCTACGGAGTAAGGGTGTAGGCAGAGGACGAATTTCTAACATCAAATATTATTTAAAATAATTCAAAGAATCTACTTGCTATATGCGAACGTATGTGCTATATTATAATTAAAAAACACTTATAATAGCACTAAAACAAGGTGATATAATGAGCACAATTGATAATATCATAAAAGTGTTAGGATATGATCAATCAGAATTTTTGTTTTATAGAAACGACTTTTTATCAAAAAGAGAAAATAATAATTTATCATTACATGCGTATAGAGTTATCAGGGAACTGAACCCATATGCAGTTTATTGTGTTGAAAACAAACCATTTGTACTCTTTTTTGAATATGAATATAATAGCAGAGAATATTTAAAAACTTTGTTTAAAAAAATATGGAATGCTCAAATACCTGTTGTAATTATAAGTTTCGAAGGTCATATTGAAATTTATAACGGATGCTCGCTAAATACAGAAGATCATGAATTACTTCATGTTGAAAGCGTAAGTAATGAGTTTCTTAGTGATACGAGCATATTTTCATTTTGGAATATTTCAAGCCCTAGATTCTGGCATATTTATGCTAAGAAATTTTCAACACCAACGCTTGATACTGTAATGCTAAATAATATTAAATACATAACTAATGTTTTAAAAAGAAGTCCTTGTGCCCCTTTTGCTGTTCAAATTATTCTGAGATTAATATTTATAAGATTCTTGATAGATAGAGGTGTTGATTTAAATTACAAAAAATTTAATAGTGATATAGCTAAATCTAGAGATTACCTATTGGAAGTTATGGAGTCAAAAGATGAACTTTATAGTTTGTTTTCACATTTAAAAAGAAAATTTAATGGTAATCTATTCGAGTTATACAAAGACATCAAAAGTGGCAAAAGTGAGTGCGATATACTGGATAGTTCATCTTTAGCGGTTTTACGTGATTTTATGTCTGGTGAACTTGTACTAGATACAGGGCAATATTCTTTATTCCCATTATACGATTTCAATATTATACATATAGAATTGATAAGTGCTATTTACGAACGCTTTTTAGGAGAAGTTAAACAAAAAGAAGATAAAGCTTTTTATACTCCACCTTACCTTGTAGATTATGTTTTAGACCAGACAATTAAGCCGCATTTGAAAAATAATTTGACCTGTACGGTACTTGATCCTGCATGCGGCTCAGGAATATTCCTTGTACAAACAGCACGAAATCTTATTGAGAATAGTTTATATGAAGAAGAGAATATAATTTATGATGATTTATTGGTTAATATTGTAACTAATAATATTTTTGGCATTGATAAAAACTCGGAAGCGATTGATGTTGCTATATTTTCTATTTATTTAACTATACTGGATTACAAAGATCCTAAAACATTAAAAGATTTTAAACTACCTATGCTTAAAGGTAAAAACTTTTTCGTATGTGATTTTTTCTCTGAAGAGGTTGATTATCTTTTAAGGGATAAGCATTTTGATTTTATAATAGGGAATCCGCCATGGGGTAGAGTAGATGATGGTCTACATATTGAGTACTGCAAAAAGAATAATTTACCTTTGCAAAATAATGAAATTTCAAGGAGTTTTATTGGAAGAACGAAAGATTTTTCACAACAAAATACAACATGTTGTTTAATAGTTACCTCTAAGTTGTTTTATAATATGAAATCAAAGGCAGTTGAGTTTAGAGAATGGCTTTTAACAAAAGCTCAAATAATCAAATATATTGAATTAGCGGCTGTAAGAGAGTTGATATTTGTTAATTCAATAGGTCCTGCAGCGATAGTGTTTTATAAATTTAATTCTAATGAGGAAGAAAACAAAAATAATGAAATTTGTCATTTGGTTTTAAAACCAAACATATTTTTCAAACTTTTTAGCGTTATAGTTATAGAAAAGAACGATTATAAGTATATAAAGCAAGCACTTTTGCTAGAAAATGATTGGGCATGGAAAACTATTGTTTTCGGGACTACTCAGGATTTTTTTACAATAAAAAGCTTAAAGAGCAAATATCCATCAATCAAAGATATTATTGATGACAATAGATTTATCTATCAGACAGGTATACAAACATCTGATGGCGATATGGATGCAGAACATCTAATAGGAAGGCCTTTGATTGATTCAAAAAAGGGCATTTCTGCTTTTAAAGTTGATACAAGTTTTTGTACTATTTTTAACAAGAAAAAAATACATAGAATTCGTGATAAGAGGCTGTTTAAACCACCATATGTATTAATAAAAAAAGGTTTTGATACAAAGACATACAAACTAAGAGCTGTCTATTCGGAAGAAGAATTTTTGTATAGA
>JAQVDB010000093.1:3836-5605 GCA_028698525.1 Clostridia bacterium | reverse complement strand
TAGGTTTTATGGCTATTGGTGTTACTTTCGTTATCATCACAGGAGGTATAGATCTTTCATTAGGTACTGTGTTGATATGTTCTGCATTGATAGGTGGCGTGGCTCATAATAACTGGGGCTTATCAATGGGATTGTCGTTAATTATTTGTGTGGTTGTAGGAGCATTGTTTGGACTTTTGAATGGGACCTTGGTTGCTAAATTTAAATTGCCGCCTTTTGTTGCTACTTTGGGTAGCATGATGATAGCACAGGGTGTAGGTGCTATAGTATCAAAAGTTATGACCATTCGATATCCCAATATTACCAGTCCGGATGGATGGTTTAAACATGTATTTTATAAAACCAGCGGCGGATTTCCGATAGGTATAGTTTGGTTGGCACTGGCTTTTATAATTGCGTATATAATTTTGAATAAAACAAAAACTGGTCGCTACGCTTTTGCGATAGGTTCTAATGAGGAAGCAGCTAGATTATCCGGTGTAGATGTAGTTAAATGGAAGACCATTGTATATGTTATCTCCGGATTGTTCAGTGGTTTAGCCGGTGTTATGTATGCAGCAGCATACACTTCAATTGTTCCGGCAACAGGAAATGGATTTGAATTGCTGGCTATCGCAGGAGTTGTTATAGGTGGAACATCACTAGCAGGTGGTGTAGGTAGTTTAACAGGTACAATAATCGGTGTTTATATAATGAGTATTTTAAAGCAGGGCCTGATGTCAATGAATCTTCAGGCGCATTACCAGACGCTTTTTACAGGTATCGTAGTAATTATAGCAGTTATGCTTGATATCTACAGAAGCAAAAAAGCAGGTGAGCTTAAATAAGGCTTTAAAACAAGTTTATTATCAGCGTATCAATGCGCTGAAAAATAAAATCAAAATAAAAGGAGGAAAACATTTCATGAAGAAATTTTTGGCTATTTTATTGTCAGTAATGCTACTAGCTACGCTTTTAGTAGGATGTGGCGGAGCTGATGAGGGGACTGATGCAGAAGCTCCGGAACAGGCTGAAGAAGGTGCTGACCAAGAGGCCGAAGCTCCAGCAGATGACGGAGAAAAACCTTATATAGCTATAGTTTCAAAGGGTTTTCAACATCAATTCTGGCAAGTAGTTTTAAAGGGTGCAGAAGATGCAGCAAAAGAGTTTAATGTTGATATCACATTTGAAGGACCACCATCTGAATCAGACATAAGCGAACAGGTGGATATGTTAAATAACGCTTTAGCTAAGAAACCCGATGCTGTTTGTCTTGCTGCATTGGACACAGAATCCGTTATGTCACAGCTAGAAGAAACTAAAGAAAAAGGAATACCCGTTATAGGATTTGACTCGGGGGTTCCGGATGCACCTGAAGGTTCTATCGTTTCAACAGCTTCTACCAACAACTATGAGGCTGGGAAGCTTGCAGCAGAGGAAATGTTCAATCACCCTGATTTCAATGAAAAGGTTAAAGCTGCAACAGCTGATAATCCTGTAGCTATAGCAGTTCAGTCACAGGATGCTACATCTGCATCGATACTGGATCGTACAAATGGTTTTATAGATGGTATGAAAGAAAAGTGTGAAGAATTATTCCCAGGCGGTGTAGAAGTTACAGGGCATGATGTATTTGCAGAGGCCGCTTCAGATGATGTAGTTGTTTCATTGAAAGTTACAGTACCTCCATCTACAAGCTACACAGATGCGCAGGCAGCAGCTCAGACAATGCTGTCCAACACGGAAAACCTTATCGGCTATTATATGTCAAATGAGGCTTCTGTAACAGG
>JAQVDB010000093.1:0-3736 GCA_028698525.1 Clostridia bacterium | reverse complement strand
GCTGGGAGTACACAAAAGAACGCTGTTAAAAATCAATATTTTTACGGTTCTGTTACACAGGATCCATATGCTATAGGTTATAAGGCAGTAGAACTTGCTTACAAAGCGATAAACGGTGAAGAACTTGATGAGATAGTTGATACAGGAGCAAAATTCTATACAAGCGAAAATATGGAAGATGAAGATATAGCTCAATTGCTGTATGATTAATCTGAATAAAAAAACCTCCCTTGAATTTCAAGGGAGGTTTTTTTATTCAGATTTGAAGGAATTAAGCTATCTATGTAGAAATAAAGTTAAAAGAAACAGATTAATATTAAAGTATTATAAAAACAAGGGTGGTTAACATGAGTGAGATTGAATGTGATGTTGTGGTAGTAGGAGGAGGTACTTCAGGAGTGATAGCAGCTATTGCAGCATCTAGGGCCGGTGCAAAAACTGTACTGGTAGAAAAGTATGGTTTTTTAGGAGGAGTAGCAAGCTTTGGTATTCCTTTTTTAGCTTTTATAGCAGGTGATGGTACCCGGGTAGTGGATGGAATACCTAATGAGCTGGTCAATAAAATGGTAGCCTTTGGGGGTTGTCCGGGTCATGTAAGAGGTGGCAAATGGAAAGAGAGTGGTGAGCACTCAGATTATGAATTTGCTTTGACCCCGTACGATCCCGAAGTTTATAAATATACTGCCATGAAGATGGTCCTTGATTCTGGAGTGGATCTGCTTTTACATTCATATTTTTCTGATGTAAAGATTAGCCATGGAGAGATTGAATGTATAGAGATTGTAAATAAAAGTGGAAAGCAGAATATAAAGGCAAAGATATATGTTGATGCTACTGGTGATGCTGATATTGCATATCAGGCCGGGTTTGATTATAGAAAAGGCGATGAGCAGGGCAGCATGCAGAATGTATCGGATATCTTTAACATGGGTAGGGTAGATACGAATTTTATGGTAGAGGCTTTAAAAAATAGAGATAGGATTTTAGGGTGGGGTGAATGGTATACTAGAATCGTAAAAGGGGAGAAGTTGGAAGGAGAAGAAGGTTATGTACATATTGCCGGGCATATGCAGCCGTGGGAGGATGAGTCTTGTTTAACATTTACCGCAGTTTCTTATAGAGAAGGGGAGGTATCCTTAAATATTACAAGAACGGTAGGGATAGATGGTACTGAAGCCACGGATTTAACAAAGGGGGAAACCTGTGAAAGGGAAAATGTCTTCTCCATAGCCCAAGCTATGAGAAGAAATGTACCAGGGTTTGAAAGATCATATTTAATTTCAACATCGCCACAGATAGGGATAAGGGAGTCCAGGAATATCATAGGTGAATATGTGATGACGGTAGGAGATGTTTTAGGATGTAGAGGGTTTGATGATAACATAGCAAGGGGATGTTATCCCGTCGATATACATGATCCCCATGGAGGAAAAACGCAGTTTCAATTTTTGAAGGACAGGGGTTCATACGGAGTTCCTTATAGAGCCTTGATTCCAAAGGGTGCAAAGAATGTAATTATGGCAGGGAGATGTATATCCACTGACCATGAAGCCCATGGAACTGTGAGAATTATGAGCACTGCTATGGCTACAGGACAAGCGGCAGGTGCTGCAGCCGCGCTGGCAGCTAAAAGAAATAGCCATGTAATGGATTTGGATATAGTTGAATTGAGGGAGCTGCTGAGTTACCAGAATGCAATTTTGGATGTAGATGATGTTATTTATGATGATGAATATTGAAAATATTTAAAAGCGGTATACGGGGAGGCTGATGATGTGATTTCTTGCACAGAATTCATACCGGCTTATAGCCAGTTGTTTAAATTTCTAGAATCAAAGGGCGGGAAAAAGGCTGTAGAGGATTATTGGGCTCATTCTTTTGGGGAAAATACCAGACTGAAAAAAGCCGTAGAGCAAAATGGGATCAGGGGATGCTGGATATATTGGAACCATACTTTAAATGAGGAAGCTGCGAATTTTACAATGGAACTTGATGAACAGGCAGGCAAATTTAAAATTTTGATGCACCATTGTCCATCAAAAGGTAGGCTGTTGCAGTATAGGCACATAGAGCCTTATCACGACTACTGCCGTCATTGTGATTGTTACGGAAATATACTGGAACCTTTAGGATATAAATATACATTGGATTTATCCCAATGCGATAAAGCTAAATGCACCATAACAGTAGAGGATCATATATCATGATCCTCTATTTTTTTAATTATAAAGTTGATGAACATATAAAGTTTGTCAATACGTGAAGGATTTAATCATTTTTTGTCGAATATAAGAAAAGGTCACTTTTTGGGAAAGGAAAATCCACATGAGAACTTTTTCTGATATCAAGGAGTCATTTCTTGCAACATATTAGTCTGTCTTTTCAGTACTATGGCAGTCCATGGGTTTTCCAAGAAATCCTTTGGGAGAATTATTCGTAGAATATGGACTTGAAATAAAAGAAAAA
The DNA here is from genome assembly GCA_028698525.1 of Clostridia bacterium. NCBI lineage: Bacteria > Bacillati > Bacillota > Clostridia > Clostridia bacterium. The sequence goes on along the minus strand of JAQVDB010000093.1, from coordinate 1,270 downwards.
TCCCCCTATAGAAATACAATGGTATTTGGATTTACCAATCAAAGCATAGGCTATATACCTACAAAAGAGGCATTTAAAAATGGCGGATATGAACCTACATTTTGCGAGTCCAGTTGTTTGGTGCCAGAGGCGGGTGGGATACTTGTAAAGGAAATCCTTTCGATTATTGATGAACTAAACTAAGTTATTCTATGATTTTGTTAAATAAAAATATGCTGAAACCAAATGAACAGGAGAATTTGACAATGGCTAGTAATTCAAGCGGCAGATATATAATGGTTGTAATAGCGGCAGTAACATGGGGTATGTTTGGAATAATCAGTGAATTATTGTTTAGTAAGGGGATAGACCCTATATCAGTGGGTACATACAGGGCAACAATAAGTTTTTTGTTATTTTTTTTATTTGCCCTTATTTTTGAAAGAGATAGTCTAAAATTAGAGATAAAAGATTTCCCTTTTTTTATATTATACGGATTAATAGGTGTTGCAGGCATGTATACAATGTATACTACTGCTATCAACCTCACATCGATAGCAACAGCTGCGATACTCCTATATACAGCACCTGCATTTGTAAATGTGCTATCGTACTTTATATTTAAAGAACCGATGGATTGGACAAAGATAATCAGTCTTGTATTAACACTGGTAGGGTGTTTTTTGGTAGTCAAAGGATATGATGTAAATTCTTTAAAGGCCAATACCATGGGAATAATAGTGGGCATCTTATCCGGCATAACCTATGCAATGTTCAGTATCTTTGGGAAACTAGGTTCAAAAAAGCATAGTACCTTGACACTGCTGGTATATTCGCACCTATTCGGTATGTTGTTCATGTGGTTTTTAAGACCACCATCGTTTTTGATAAAAACTGTAGTACATACAGGAATAATGCCGATAGTGCTGGCCTTGAGTATAATATGTACCATAATCCCCAATGCTTCATATACATATGCACTTAAATATATACCTGCAAGCAATGCATCCATAATAGCTACATTAGAACCTGTTATAGCTACCATAGCAGGGTATTTTGCATTTGGTCAGGCGATAGAATTACCTCAAATAGCAGGTTTTGCACTAGTTATATTATCTATAATACTGGTTCAGACTGGCAAACAAACTCAAAATATTTCATTTTCAGCTAATGCATAGATTAAAGATAATACAATGGAAGGTCAGGTTTTAAGCATCAAACCTCACCTTCCATTTTTAATATAAGGTGAAATATAAAAATCAACATGGATATTTTTGATTTGCTTTTTTTA
>JAQVDB010000092.1 GCA_028698525.1 Clostridia bacterium | reverse complement strand
TGATACAATAGACTGTGCTCATGATTCTTCTCCGTTTCTGTTTATTATAGTGATTAACATTATAACAGAGAAGCTCTCATGAGCATTATTTATTTAATTGTGTTTCATTTAATTTTACAACTCGCCGCAAAACTTTGATTACAACATGGCAAACATAATATAAAATTAATCCAAACCTAGCCTATAGATTATGTGATTCAGCTTGTTTGATATATATGCTACATCGGCCTTTGTTGCAGGTTGATTATATTCTTTGCTGTATTCCTTCAAGTACGTACATGCTAACTTGCTAGAGGTGGAGTTTGTAATAAAATGATGAGCTGTCAGCTGTGCTGCTGCCAGTCTTTTTTTAACACATGATATACTTCTTAAAACTTCTATTGTAATACCGCTTTTTAAACTTATTTCAGTAATAGTAGGGTTGATCCTAGTTACACACTTGATATTTATAAGATTTATATAGCCCAGACAACTATCGTTTTTTATAACAGGTTGGCGTGTTTTAAATGGGACTAGGATGAGCTCGAGAGATAGAGGAATAGGGATGCGATTTTTTTGTCCTACTATACTGGAATATTTTTTTCTGATGCTGATCAGGTCTATACACAATATATTTGAAAGTGATATTAAAGCAGAACGTGTTTTTATATCTATATATTTTGTATCACCATTTTTAAGAATTATGCAGGTATAGTCACCTTTATCTTTGGCATATATAGGGAGCAAGGCATCTATACCCATTTTATAATATAGATGCAACTTATTCATACTTTAGATCACCCCACACAGGAATATATGGAATATATTTCTATTATAGCGAACATATGTTCCGATGTCAATCTTTATCTTTTTATTTGTTTTATATGTTATTTTAGGATAAATAATGGGTATAAATATATTGTTAAAGATATTTGAGTTAATAGGAATTTAAAAGTACTAAAGTTATTTTTAGGCCACCCTGGTAATGATTTAAATTTTTAGTAATAAAAAAGTATAGTTTGAATATCTATATAAAATGGTTAAAAAGTTACTGAAAAACTAAAAGGGGGAGATGTTTAAATGGGCATAAAGATAGCTCTTTCTGCGATTACCAAATATATAGATGATATACATCCGTATATAGATTTTTTGTCCAATGCTGGCAAATATGGACATGAGATAGATACTCTGATAATCGGTTATTCGCATGGATATGAACAAGCTGTAATAGAGAATTTGCAAAGATATATTAAGGTTGAGACTGTAAAAGTGAGTATAGATGATGATTTGCTTGGGCAATTGGATTCGATGGGAATAGATAGATCGAGCTCTATGGAAGTTCTTGATAGTCCGATATTTGATAGGTATGGCCTTATTTCTTATGGATTATATAGAAATACTGTACTTTTAAAGGCTATCGTTGAAAAAGTGGATATATTATTTTTTATAGATACTGATGTATATCCTAAAGTATTGCTGGACTATAATTTTGATACAGAAAAGGCTAATTTTGAAGATGTGGATTTCTTTGGAATGCATTTAAAGTATTTGTTAAATAAAGATGTTTATATCACTACCAGTGATTATTCGGGATATTATATAATTCCACCGATACAATTTTATGGATTTGATAAATTGCTGGCCGGGGTGGGCAAACAGGAAGCTATAGAATATATGAAGCGATGCAAGCAGCATAAGTGCTTGAATTTTGACAAGGGTTACAATAGGCAGGCTAGAAAGACTAATAAGATTTTAGGAGGAAACATGGCTATCAATCTATCGGAAGGTTTTCCACCCCATCCATTTTATTCTACTTTGCTTAAGTTTGAGGATGAATTCTATTTGGGCAGAGGAGAAGATACTTTGCTAGGCTATACAGTTTCAGGTAAATATGGAGCAGTGATTGATATAGATATGAAAATATTTCACAATACTTTCGGGAATTTTCCAGAGGTACCAGATATAACACAAAAAAGTATAAGAGATAGATTATATTTTGCGTGTATGGGTTGGATTGCAAGAAATCCTTTTTTGTATTGGTTTTTAAAACAGCAAGGTATATTAAAAACAGATGTGAATAAAATACTTTTAGAACAAAAAAATGCACTTAAAGAGGCAGGACTTAAAGTGGCTGAACATTTAAATGATGATAGATTTGAAAAACTTTATCAAGCTTTACAGCAATCGGAAGAACAATTGAAGGACAGTATAAAAAGATATATTGCAATATCAAAGAGTTGGAACAAAATAATTAGAGCGATAGAACAAAACGGTAGGAGGAATGTAGTATGAAGATAGTATTAATAAACCATTTCCCGCTTCAAGGATCTGGAAGCGGTATATATACACTTAATTTATATAATAAGTTGAATATGATGGGCAATGATGTAAAGGTGATATTTCCGGATCACAATTTGCATCCATTCAATAAGGACTTTATACCTATAATAACTAAAGGAGGAAAGGCAAAAGATTATCAATTGCCTTTTAACTTTCCATGTTTTACTACACATCCTGTAAGCAACAATACTTTTTATAATTTAAAGGACCAAGAGATAGAACAATATATAGATGTTTTTAAAGGTACATTGGAAAAAGTTATCGACGAGTTTAATCCTGATATCATACATTGTCAGCATATGTGGATAATGCCTTATATTGCTTCGAAATTTAATATCCCCTATGGGGTTACAGTGCATGGCACCGATATAAAAGGATACAAAAAAGATACAAGATATCATAAATATGTAAAGGAGGCTGCGCGAAATGCTTCTTTTATAATAACAATATCCAGGCAGGTTGACCAAGAAACGAGTCAGTTGTTTGGTATAAAAGATGATAGAAGGTTTTTAGTGCACAACGGGTTTGATGAGAGCATATTTTATACTAAAGATTTTGATGAAGATTTTTTGAAAAAGAAATATAATATATCAGACGATATAAATTATATTGTAAGTTTTGTAGGTAAGCTTACACACTTTAAAGGCGTTGATATATTGTTGGATGCAGCGCAAATATATGAAAAACAGATAGGAAATGTTGCTACTATTATAGTTGGTGATGGAAGCGATCGAGATAAACTTGAGAGGCAAGCTAGGGAGAATGGGCTTAAAAATGTGGTGTTCATGGGGCATCGCAGTCAGACGGAGGTTGCAAATATATACAATATGGCAGATGTATCTGTTATACCTTCTAGGATAGAGCCTTTCGGTCTTGTTGCTCTAGAAGCTATGGCATGTGGTACACCTGTAGTAGCAACTAATGCAGGAGGGTTACCTGATTTTGTAAATTCACATGTGGGGAGTCTGGTAAAACAAGACCATCCAAAAGAGTTAGCACAAGCTATAATGGAAGAATTATCAGGTCATTCGAAAGCTACCAAAGGAAGGCATGCATATTTTTATGCGCATGCAAATTTTACATGGGACAGTGTAGCACAAAAAGTGGAAAATATATATAATAATGTACTGAGAGACAAAAATTCTAGGAGGGCGTTTAATGAAAACGATTATGGTTATTCCCACGTATTGGAGCAGACCATTCCACCAAGGTTGGAAAGAAGAGGATAATGTATATGATCATCCTACTCCTTTAGATCAGGAGGGTACTTTAGAGAGAACGTTAAGAAGTGTCAAGACTCTTAAAGATAAAGATTTTGAACTAGTGCTTTTAGTGTGTCCTACCCATCAAAGTATCGAGAAGGATGCAGTAGAAAAAGTAAATAAGATAGTAGCAAAGGTGAGTCTAGATATAAATGTATATATGGTATCTGGTTTTCAAGTACAGCATATGAAAAATATAATAAGGTCTATGCACAAAAGTGAGTATGTTGATTATATTTTAGACATAAATGGTTATTCGAATGTTAGAAATCTAGGGCTGTTTGTGGCATACATTATGGATGCTGATGTGCTGATAATGATAGATGATGATGAAATATTCGAGAACTCAGATTTTGTGGAAAGATGCCGTAAATTCATAGGTGGTAGGTTGTATGGTGCGGCTATAGATGCTGTAGCAGGATATTACTTGAATGAAGACAATGAGTACTATGACAAAGTGAATATGGAGCCTTGGATGACTTTTTGGGATAGGTTTGGAAGTAAAGCTAAGGCTTTTGATAAGATTATAGGCTCTGAACCCAGATTAAAACATACTCCGTTTGCCTTTGGGGGTTGTATGGTGTTGCACAGGAATCTGTTTACCACAGTGCCTTTCGATCCTAAGGTGCCTAGAGGAGAGGACATAGATTATCTTATTAATGCTAAAATGTTTGCCTATAATTTCTTTTTAGATAATCAGCTGTATGTAAAACACCTTCCACCGCCTAAATCGCATCCTATATGGAAGCGAGTAAGAGAGGATATAGCCAGATTTTTATATGACAGGGCAAAAATAGTAACTCAAGTGGATAAACCGAATATGCATAGGGTGCAGCCAGAAGACTTTGACCCTTATCCAGGAGAATTTTTAAAAGATGACCTGGAGGATAAAATAATAAAGACAAACACAATACTTGCAATGGATTATCTTTCAAAAGAGAGAGATGCAGATGCAAAAGAGGCAATAAACAATATATATATTTCTCAATATGATGTCAAACCCAAACATAATGTATTTTTACAGTATTATAGTTTTCAACAGGATTGGATAAGGCTTATAAAGTTTTCTAGAGATTTAGCAGATGAGATGAGAAAGCATATCTTGCAGATAGTAGATGTGGGGCTGAATCTTAAGGATCTTGAGAAAGATGTTGATATAGATACTAGTTCTTTGGTAAAAGAAATTGATGACCTTAATATATTTAGCGGTGTAGAAAAAGATGATCTGGATAAACTGTTGCCGATATTTAAAATAAAGAACTTTGATAAAAATGAAATTATATTCAGAGAAAATGAAAATGACGGGAAGATATTTTTTATAAGAAAGGGTAGTGTGGATTTATTGAAGGATACCGAGAAAGGTGATATGGTAAAACTTACCACGATAGGTGAAAAAGAATATTTTGGCGAGACTTCATTTTTGTTTAATCAGCCCCATTCAGTGACGGTAATTGCACGAGAGGCAACTCAAACTATTGTATTTAGAAGAGAAGATATGGATGCTTTTGTACAAAAGGATGCTAGGCTAGGCCTGAAGCTATTAAAGCTATTTATATATAAGCTCAGTCATAGGATGAAAAACATGAACACTGCATATTTAACCCATCTTATCAAGAATTCTTCCGAATATACAGGGAAGAGTATTTAGACATAAATATGCTCCTCTTTATGATAGCAGTTTTATTATTTCAACTGTCTACCTCAAGGGGAGCATATCACTCTCAGGGGTTTTTGATCATTTAAAAAGTTTTTTTAGGTTTTCAGTATAAGGAGGATAAATGATAGTTTTTTCAGTAACAATTGCAGTTATGTTTTCATGGGGTGTCACGTCAAAAGCAGGATTATAAGTTTTCACTTGCTTGGGAGCAGTCCAGACGCCGAACCTGCAGGTAATTTCTTTTGAATCTCTTTCCTCAATAGGTATTTCTTGACCTGTAGGAGTGTTAAGATCAATAGTAGGTGTAGGAGCAGCTATAAAAAATGGTATCCAATAATATTTTGCCAGCACTGAAAGTCCTAGTGTGCCTATCTTGTTTG
>JAQVDB010000091.1 GCA_028698525.1 Clostridia bacterium | reverse complement strand
TATTTTATTCATATGAAAGTACTAGTACTCTGGATAATTTGCCCATGTTATTTTTAGTTATTTCTATACTGTTATTATCTACCTCTTGATATTCCCCCGCTAAACTTAAAAATTTATCCACTGTATCCAGTGAAAAGCTTAAAACCGGGGTCTTGTAGTGCATAGGAATTGTAACTGCAGGATTCAACATGTCTATTGTCCTCATGGCACCTGATGCATCGATAGTAAATGTTCCACCTACCGGAATCAATAATACATCTATCTTTCCTATTTGTGCAACATGTTCTCTAGTAAGCGCGTGTCCCAAATCACCTAAATGACAAACCTTCAATCCATCTATGCTATATATATATATATAATATTCTTACCTCGTTTAGCACCATTAGCATCGTCATGAAAAGAAGATATCCCCTTTATACGTATACCCTTTAAATTAAAATCACCCGGTTCATCTATAACAACCGGATTGCCCTGTACAGCATCTGTATAATTATGATCAAAATGATCATGACTACAAGTGACTATATCCCCGCTCTCTTTAGGAACAGTATAACCTACAGATGAATCAAAGGGATCTGTTATTATTGAAGTCCCGTCTCCATCTTCCATTTTAAAGCAAGCATGTCCCAACCAAGTCAGTTTCACAAAGAATCACCTCTCCTTACATTTTTTGAGGGGCAGTAATTTTGAGCAAGTCTAAAATATTTTTTATTACAATCTGAGTACATCTTATCAAAGCAAGTCTTGCATGCATCAGCTCTTGGTCTTCTACTCTAACCCTGCAGCTGTTATAAAAAGTATGGAAAATCGATGCCAAATCCAACATATACCTGGTTATTCTGCTAGGTTCTAGGGAATTAGCAGCTATTGTTATCTCTTCAGGATAATCCGCAAGCTTTCTCATCAACTCCAGCTCCTCCGGCTCCCCTAGCCTATGCATATTCACTTGGCATATACAAGGCATATCCACCCCTTCTTGCTCTATCTGTCTTATTATGCTACAAATTCTAGCATATGCATATTGAACATAGAATACAGGATTTTCATTGCTTTGTTTAACTGCTAAGTCCAGATCAAAATCAAGGTGGCTACCGGCGGATCTCATGTTAAAGAAAAACCTGGCTGCATCTTTACCCACTTCCTCTATCAGGTCAGAAAGGGTAACTGCTTGCCCCTTTCTTTTAGACATCCTAGCTACTTCTCCATTTTTAAGCAACCTCACTAGCTGCATTATAATTACCTGGAGCCTATCAGGTTGGATTCCCAAAGCCTGCATAGCACCTTTCATTCTGGCTACATGACCGTGGTGATCAGCACCCCAAATGTCTATTACCGTATCGAAATTTCTCACTAAAAATTTGTTCCGATGATATGCAATATCAGCTGCAAAATATGTAGGTAACCCATTATTCCTGACCAACACCTCATCCTTTTCTACTCCAAATTTAGATGCCTGGAACCATAATGCCTCCTCTTTACTGCATGTATATCCGCTATTTTTAAGATGTTCTATAGTGTTGTCTATCTCTCCACCTTCATGTAACGTACGTTCAGAAAACCATATATCAAATTCAACACCAAACTTTTTTAGGTCAGATTTTATCTTATCAATATTCTTTTTAAGGGCATATTCCACAAAAACTTTTTTTCTATCCTTTGGGTCCACATCCAAATATTTATCGCCATGTAAATCTATAAATTCTTTCATATGCTGGGTTATATCTTGGCCTTGATAACCTCCCTCGGGAATATGGCCTTCTCTGCCCAACAGCTCTAAATACCTAGCTTCCAATGACTCTCCAAATTTTTCTATCTGATTGCCTGCATCATTTATATAGAATTCTCTAGTGACATCATATCCAGCTGCATCTAAAACGCTGGCAAGAGAATCCCCTAATGCTGCACCTCTAGCGTTACCCATGTGCATAGGTCCTGTGGGGTTGGCGCTGACAAATTCCACCATCACCTTTTTGCCTTTGCCTATATTTACCCTGCCGTAATCATTACCTCGGTCATATATGACACGTAGCACATCATACAGCCAATCATTATTTAAATAAAAATTGATAAATCCCGGACCGGCACTTTCTACTCTATCTATATAAGTCCCCTGTGTATCGATATTCTCAATAATGGCTTTGGCTATGTATGCAGGAGGCTTTCGCACCTGCTTTACAATCTGCATTGCAATATTGGATGAAAAATCTCCATGGGTCTTATCGTTTGGAACTTCAACTATTATCTGGGGCAATCTTTCAAATTCAATCGCTCCTTTTTCCCTTGCTTTATATAGTGAGTCTTCTATTACATCAATTATCTGTGTTCTTACTTGCTTTATCATGTTTTCTGTCACTTGCTTTGCCCTCCTTGAAACTTACAAATATTTGGTTTTCTCCTGCATAACTCCCGCCTACATCTAGATGATATCTCAAATCAATACTACCTTCGGTATCTGATATATAAGATTCCACTTTTGTAGGAAACACTTCCATGTGAAGGTCACCATATGGCGTGTTGTAATAATTTACATACTTTGTCCCTTTTCTAAACACTAAATGGCTGTTATTTGTACCTAGCCTGATCAACGACACCATATCATCCTCTATTTTTATAGTAGTAGTGGTACCTTCCATACCTGATATTTCAGATTCCTTGTATACTATATAATACTTCCCTTCTTTTGAATAAAATTTCCCTTCTGTTATGAGTTCTATTATATCTTCCTCTTTATCTAGATTGATCTGTTTTCCTTTTATAGATACAATTACGTCTTTATTCATATCCTTATTCTATGCAAGCTCCTTTCAATAGTTAAAATTCCTCTATATCAATTTTTTTAACCCGCCCTATCTTTCTATCTAAAAAAATATTTGCTATCTTTTTAAACTTTTCTCCATTATCGCTAGAATAATAAACATGGCGACAAGGTGTACTTTTATCACAGAGAGCATCGGATTGTTTCAGAATTTGTTTTACAGTTTCTGCTGTACCTACCGCCGGGTCTATAAGGTTTACATCTTCCCCCATCACCTTGTGTATAGTATTTTTTAAAAGGGGGTAATGAGTACATCCCATCAAAAGGCTGTCAATTCCTTTTTGTTTTAGGGGAAGCAAATACTTTTCTGCAGTAAGACGAGCAACTTCTGTATCGCTCCAGCCTTCTTCTGCAATAGACACAAAAAGCGGACAGGGCGTGGAAAACAGTTTTACATCATCTTTTATTTTCAATATTTCTTCATCATATGCCCTGCTGTTTACAGTAGCCTCAGTGCCTATTATCCCTATTTTGCCGTTTCTAGTCTGTTCTACTGCACATCTTGCCCCTGCCTTGATCACGCCTAGTATAGGTATATCAAAATGCTTTTTAGCTTGCTCAAGGGCAATTGCACTCGCGGTATTACAAGCTATCACTATAATTTTAATGTTCTGACTGATTAAAAAACGTATGCATTGAAAAGAAAATTTTATTACTGTCTCTTTCGATTTGGTTCCGTAGGGGACTCTTGCAGTATCTCCTAAATATATAATACTTTCATCTGGAAGCTGTCTCATCAACTCCTTGACCACAGTAAGTCCTCCCACGCCCGAATCAAAAACCCCTATAGGTCTATTATCCACTATCAGTCTCCTCGCTTTGCATTTAACACTACATTTATTTTACTATAAATTCTTATTAATTCAACTTACTAAACAAAAAAACCGGAATAAATCCGGTTGAATTATCTCCCAATCTTTTCCAACATGCCAAACCCCTGAGAATTATAGCCTCCTAGACCAGAGTCATATATCAGAGACATTATATGTACAGGCGCTTCAATATATACTGGAAAAAGATATCCTTTTATATATTGTTCATCATAACATATGAGATTTTCACTCTTTTGCATACTATATTTTTCCGGGTTAATCACCCCTATGTTAAAAAAATCATAATCAAATTCCTTTTTATATATATGTTTGCACTTAAACGCTGTTATTTCCTTGAGAACTTCATAAAACAGGCTTTGCAGAGGATTCAAAAAAATAAGCCTTCCATCTCTCATCAATGGAACTACCGTAGGGCAAAGCATCTTGAAATCCTCTTTCTCGGTGAGAAATACTTTTCTTTCACTTATATTCTCTATACAAAAATGTATACCGTTAATCTCTATCTGTTGGCGTTTTGACAGCCCTTCAATTATCCCCTGAATTACCCGCTCAAAAGGGCTTGATATATACAACCTAGCATAACCATCAAACTCAATACCAGCAGCTGTAACATTGTACTTTCTAAAAAGCAATCTGGAAAAGTTAAATAACCCTAATTTTGTTCCATTAAACATTTCTACATCATAATCAGACATATCGTCTATATAATCCACATCTTTCATTATATCATCCAACAAAGTATTTATGGAATGATTATAATTAAAATCAATTATATTCTTGCCCATCGCATTAAGCTTCAATTCTATCCTCATAAAACTACTCCCCAAGTAAAATAATATAGATACTTGTTTTAAAGCAAATATCCATATATATATTTCTACACTTCTTTCTATATCCCTTTAATTTTTCAAGGTTATTTTTTACTTTTATAGAAGTAATGCCGGGAGCATATAATAATCCCTGAACAAAGGTTTAGTTTTAACCTTCCAACAGGAACTTATATATTGAAGGTTAGTGAACTGCTCATAAATATTCGGCTAAAACAATCTATTCACTTGCTCATATACTTCCTAAAATTTCTCAAATTATATCCAAAAGAATTCTTTTTATCACATCTCTCACATTCAAGTGTTTTATTCCCCTCATCATCCGTATTAAAACACGGATTCACATGCACCAACACGTTTTTCACATCATCCACATTTTCCATTATTGCATCTTTGACTTTATGACTTATGTCGTGTCCTTCATATACGGAAAGAAATCTATTTACACATATCTTTATGTCTACGTATATTCTAGCCCCGTGCATTCTGGTATTAATAGCATGTATATTCATAACACCATCAACACCTGCTATAGTCCTTAAGATCTTATCTATAACTTCAGGGCTGGCAGCAGTATCCATCAATTCTTTTACAGCCTGCATATAAATATCAAAAGAAATCTTAATAATAAAAACCGCTACTGATAAACCTGCTATGGGATCCAACACCGGAATGCCTAGCCTGGCACCTGCTATACCTATCAATGCAGCAATAGAAGAAATAGCATCTGACCTATGATGCCATGCATCCGCTTTCATGCTGGTGCTCTTGATTTTGTCTGCAGTATTGATAGTGATTCTGTACATCCATTCTTTTACCCCGATTGACAATACAGCTGCATATAGCGCAAAAGTGCCGGGTACCCTTATATCTCCGGATAATATAGTCTTTACAGCTACAACACCGATTCCTAGAGCAGTAATAAAAAGCAATAAAGCTAATATCTTGGCCATTATCGACTCCGCCTTTTCATGTCCATAAGGGTGCTCCCTATCCGCCGGCTTTTCCGATATATTCATACCGATCATCACTGCAACGGTAGAAATAATATCCGATCCAGAATGTACTGCATCAGCTATCATCGCTGTACTATTAGATATTATTCCCGCTATGAATTTTACGATAGTCAGTATTATATTACCTATAATTGTAATCAATGATATCCTATTGCTTTCTTTATACCTATTTTCTTCTTTTATAGTATTATTCGAATAATTGCTCATTATTTTTTCCCCCAATTTATTATCAATTGAAAATAATATATTTATCATTATATAACATCTTTGGCTTATTTGCTACATTTCGAGA
>JAQVDB010000090.1 GCA_028698525.1 Clostridia bacterium | reverse complement strand
CAAAGCGCATGAAAAGCATATCCCGGATTGGTTTATGGAACAGCCGCCAGAAATATTAAGACTGTTTTTGGATGCATATAGGCTGGGTGATGGCAGCACAAGAACGGTGGAAAGACAAGAAAGGAATCTGAGGTCGGTCGAGCGCAAGTATTTTACTTCAAGCAAGAGGCTGGCCGACCAGATCGGGGAATGCATCCTGAAGGTCGGGAATTACCCATATTTTTACCTTCAGAAAGTCAGTGGCAAAAGGTGCTCGTTCAGAAATGGGGATTACATCATAAACCATGATGTTTGGGTTATTGCTGAAAACACGTCCCAGCATTCGGTGCACAATGCTTCCCCATCTTGCAGACATAGAGGTATTCAGATAACCGAGGAATATTATGACGATATGGTGTATTGTGCAGAGTTGGAGAAAAACCACGTTCTATGGGTAAGGCGAAATGGGAGAACGGCATGGTGTGGCAATTGCCGTCATGCTTATGGTTTGCATATTGACCTGGATAAAGAGGTTGTTGATTCGGAGGAATAGATATGATAAAATAAATACAGAAAAAATGGTGAGAGAGGTGCGAAATGTCTACTGCAAACGAACGTGGGAACATAGAAATCCCTGGACAAGTAACATATTCTTCCGAAATATTTACTTTCCTCTTTTGGGAGATAGAAAGGCAAACACACCCGAGGCGCAAAATTATAATCAGGCGGAAAACAGCTTAGAAAGCATCTGAAAAATCAGGTGCTTTTCTTTTAAGCACACCTTCCACAGCAATGCCATAAGTGGTACAAAGGCAATAAAGCTAAACGATGTTAACAAGCGCCTTCGGGCGTTATTGTTTTGCTCTGGGTTAGTATTTGCGGAGCATAAATGCAAAGACCTGAGAACTGGGACTGACCAGTATAAAAAGTAACAGGAAAGGAGTTTTAATAATGGATTGGTTAAAGGAACTACTTAAGAAGGTCGGAATCGAAGAGGGAAAACTGGACGGTGTAATCGCTGACATCAACAAGGAGCTGCCAAAGCACTTCATACCGAAAGACAAATACAACGAAGTGGCAGAGGCAAAGAAAAAGCTGGAGAAAGATATTCAGGAGAAGGAAAGGCCTATATGTTAAGAATTGTTAAGGTTAAAATGAATTAGATAAGATAACCATGTTTAAAAAACATGACTAAACTTGACTTTTTTACAGAATTAGAAGGCTAATTATATTGAGTTTTCCAACGCAGTATAAAAGGCCAAAGATGAGAGATGCAACCTCACAAAACCTCACATTTAAACTACTAAGGAAACTATAAGCTAGGGGAGATAAACGAACAAAGGAAAGTAGAAGATTAGATCTATGAGAGGTTGGCAGATTAATATGCTAGCCTCTTTTTATGCTCAAAGATACAACAACGATCTAGCAGAACGGAGCAAGCGACACTATACACCATTGGAGCATATACAGGAGCAAGGCCAACGGAAAACAGGACAGAAAAGAGAGAGCGAAGGACATACAAGCTATATTCACCAATAAGAGGACTGATAAGACGTATTCTATACCCTACATAGGATAAGGCTATATGTAACTATGGGTAAGGCATAGACACGCTTAAAACAGCCATACGGAGCTTATAAGGCTATGAAGGATATAACGATTATGTATAGAATTATAAGACAGACATACCAAAAGATATACAGGGTACAGCATAGACAGCCTATGTATAGGGAGGTGGCAAGGGTGAATATACGAGAGGCGGCCAGTAGGTTAGATCTATCACCAACAACGATAAGACGTTGGATAAAGTCGGGCAGGTTGGAGGCTACTCTTATTGATGGGGCATACGGGGAACAATACGAGATAACGGAGGAGGCACTACAACGAGCTAAAGAGCAGGAGAATGTGCCTATAGTCATTAGCAATGTATCACAGGCCACAGAAAGAGAGTTACAGCGAGCTATAGAAAAGGTTGTAGCTGATACTATAGCCAATGAGCTAGAAACGATTAGGCAAGAGCTAGAGGACACCAGAAGGGCATTAGCAGAGGAACGAGAGAAGGACAGAGCTATACAGGAGGAACGAGACAAACAGTTGATGCAGGTTGTTAGATCTATACAGGAACAGCAGAAAGAAAAGGCCTTGCCCTGGTATAAGCGACTATTTAAAAGACGATAAGGGCATGACGGGATATTCCATCTCTACATAGTTAGATGCAGGAGTGGGTTCTCCAAATATGGGAGCTGAAAGAATATTGGTAGTGCAAATTTTGCACGAGCAAACCACAGTTTAGATCTTATAGGTAGATGCAGAATACTCTTGACTGTGCAAAATTTACACAGTCGGCTACTTCTAACCTTATCCAGAAATAGGACAAGGGTTATCCAGAAACTGGACAACAAAGATTCTTCTATAAGAGATACTTCTATAAAAGATGATGTTAACGACGCCATCAAATTTTACCATATGAAAGCACCAAAGGGGCAATTACAGAACAACCTCATGATGAAATACATCATATCCTATTTAGGGGCATTTATAGGCGATTAGAGCGCATATAGGCATTTAGGCATGTAATCATATTAGGACATGCTATTGAACGCATAAAAAGCAGGAATATGAAGGCCGACTATAGCAGATATGATATTTAGGTACATATCATATCGTTATGCACCAAATAGGTGGGTAGTGAAATACGATATCCCTATTCCTGATACAGTCAAACCAAAGTTGAAGATGTTCTATACTATTCGCCAAGCAATCATTTTGCGCATAGTACCACGTTAAAACACCAGAAAAGAGCATATTTTAACCATAAAATGGTGATTCTATATAGATTTTATACTAATAACTGGTAAAAATACATCGACATTGATAAAGATTTAACAAAGATAAAGATAAAGATAAAGATAAAGAAGAACATTCTTTATAGTGGTACATGAATATGATATAATTAATATATAGGTAAAACGTATATAAAAAGCAAAAGACCTAGAGCTGCAACTCTAGGCCAGTAGTTTAAAATAAGGCTCCGTCAAGCCCTTATCTATTTGCTTGTAACTACATTATAACGCAATCGTTGCATAAAATCAATAGGAAAATGGAAACGTCAAATGTAGTACAAGCGAATAGATATTGGTATAGATTGTCAAGACTCGCATATTGAATGTGAAGCTGATTTATTTTGTAAATGTTTCATGAAAAAAATTAAAAGGAGGAAGAAACTTGAATAAGTTTTTTAAATACTTGCCTGGCTTTCGAAGTGATAAGCTTTGGAAAAAAGTTATTGCTTCTGCATATTATATTATGGGGATACTTATGCTTTTTGCAGATTGGACAATGGGGTTGTTTTGGCTATCTAGTCCGTTTGTATTCTTTTCTTTTATCGACCTTATTCATCATAAGAAGAAAGAAAAGCCATTGAAAAAAGCATTAATTCCATTCTTGCTGTCATTTGCCTTAATGATAACAGGGTTAGCTGCTGAAGGTCCAGTTAAAAAGGAAGTAGCACAAAAACAACAAATGGAACTTGAAGAACAAGCAAGAATAGAAGAACAAGAGAAACTTGAGGAAGAGCGTAAATTAAAAGAACAAGAAAAGCTTGAAGAAGAACGTAAGCTGAAAGAAGAAGAAAGAAAGAAAGCTGAAGAAGAGGCAGAAAGGAAGCGTTTAGAAGAAGAAAAGAAAAAGCAAGAAGAGGCAGCCAAAAAAGTCGAGGGAGAAATGAAAGTACATTACCTTGACGTTGGACAAGGTGATAGTATACTCATACACACAAAAGATGTTGCTATGCTTATAGATACAGGTGATAGAGGTTATGGGGCTGGAATAGTGAATTACATCAAAGCTCAAGGCATAAACAAGCTAGATTATCTTATCTTGACACATCCTCATGCTGACCATATAGGTGGAGCTGTGGATGTCATAAACGCTTTTGATATAGATAATATTATAATGCCTAAGGTATCGCATACATCACAAACATTCGAGAATTTGCTAACAACAATACAGAGTAAAGGTATGAAAATTACTACACCAAACCCTGGGGATGAATACAAGCTTGGAGATGCCGAATTTATCATATTAGGACCTAATAGTTCAAGCTACGATAATCTAAATAACTATTCTGTAGTAAATAAAGTAATATTTGGCAATACGTCATTCTTGTTCACTGGAGACGCCGAATCGCAATCGGAAAGCGAAATACTTGGTGGAGGTCTCAATTTAAAAGCAGATGTGCTTAAAGTTGGACATCACGGTTCTGATACCTCTACGACGGAGAGCTTTTTGAAAGCAGTTACTCCCACACATGCCGTAATTAGCTGTGGCAAGGGCAATAAATATGGACACCCTGACCAATCTGTATTAACTAGACTAGGTAATTATGGTATCAAGGTGTATAGAACAGATGAATCTGGGACTATAATTATAACTAGTGATGGAGAAAATCTAACTTTTAATAAAGATGCTAGTTCAATAAAAAAGAACACACCACCTAAACAAAAAACAGAACAAAAGACAAAAACTGAACCCAAAGAACAAGCTGAACCTGAACAAAAACAAGAAGCAAAGCCAACACCTCCTGAAACTGATAATGTAGAGGAAGTGTATATCACAAATACTGGCAAAAAGTATCATCGTGGTAGTTGTGCCTCTCTCAAAAAAAGTAAGATACCTATTAGTTTAGAAAAGGCAAAAAAGGACGGTTATGAACCTTGTAAACGGTGCCATCCACCACAATAAAAAAAGGAGGTCATACTATGAAAGTTATCATCGATCGCTTTGAGGGTGACTATGCTGTAGTAGAACTGCCTGACATGTCTACAGTAGACATGTCTAAGCAGCTACTACCAGAAGGGGCAAAAGAAGGAGATGTAATATCTATATCGATAGATATAGAAGAGACTAAAAACAGAAAGGAAAAGATAGAAAAGCTAATGGACGAACTATGGGATAAATAGTATCATATTTTTTCAAGGAGTGATTATTAATGGCATATATCAGTAAAAGGGGGTCTACGTGGCATGTAAGATATTATGTAGGGAAAGATCCTGTTACTGGTAAAAAGATACAGCGTTCTAAAGGGGGATTTAGAACTAAGAAAGAGGCTGAACGTTTTGAACGAGAAGTAGAGGCAAGTCTTGACAATAACACATATATTGAACCCTCTAAAATAACTGTTAAGGAATATCTGGAAAAATGGCTAGAAGAATATTCAATTAATTTATCTCCTACTACAGTAGCTGGATACACTAGAAATATAAAAAATCACACAATTCCTTATATAGGACATATACCTCTACAAGAACTTCAACCAATTCATATTCAATCAATGTACAATACTTTACATTTCAAAACAACCCCATGAAAGGGTAGGAGATCCAAAACGAAACCCCATGAAAGAAAGATATTTAATAATGAATAAAGGGCTAACATATGCTAACATTTGCTAAGGTTAAGGCGACATAGACGACACCCTAAAAAGGGATATGTTAAGAATTGTTAAGGTTAATAGGAAATAAAGCAAGCAAAACCAACCCCATGACAGAAATATTAGTGTCTATGAAATCATATGATTTAATAAACAAAGAAAGATAAAGAAAAAGAGAAAGAAAAGAAGGAAAAAGGGCATAAATAACCTTAATTATTGTCTATGGTATTTGAATATGTTTTCATAGACAGATATAATATAGACAATAGGAAATGAAAGGGGTTATATTATGATATATGGATATATGAGAATTAGTACCAATAAAGAAAGTCAAAAGACAGATAGGCAAAAGCTAACACTTGAAAGGTATGCAGCAGATAATAATTTTAAATTTGATGCAATAGTAGAAGAAAGGGTATCAGGAACAGTTAAAGCAGAGAATAGGCCCATATATAAGGATTTAAAGACTAAGACATTAAGGGAAGGGGATATATTAGTTATTACTGATTTAGACAGATTAGGGAGAGATGCAGACGATACAAT
>JAQVDB010000089.1 GCA_028698525.1 Clostridia bacterium | reverse complement strand
TAGGGAGGATAAAACAGATAGCTATGGTGCAGCAGAAACCTTCCGTTGCCTAGGGCTAGCAGACTATGTAAGCCATGAAGGCACTGCACCCATAAGCATTGTTTATAGGCTAAGAGAGCCTATGCCCATGCATGTACTTAGGGCGTCAAATCAGGTGGTTAATATTGTGTAGTTTAACTACAGGAGACTTTGTCATGCAATTGTTAAGGAGGTTAATTAGATGGCGATAATGATACCAAACATAGACCCTGAAGGCATTGACAACTGTAGTGAGCGCAGTTTTTATAGGGCTGCAAAGCAATTACCCCTAGGCTATACGGTGCTCTATTCCTACAAATTTAAAGATAAACAGCGCACCGAAGATTTTGATGTCATTTGTGAGGCTGACTTTGTTATTGTACATCCAGCTATTGGATTTATTGTTGTTGAAGTTAAGTCAGGTGAAATAGACTATCGTAATGGTATCTGGTCAGAATACAAGGGAGGCAGTTACTGTGAATTGCACAGGAATCCAGTGGAGCAAGCACGGAATGCTGCTTTTGCAATTTTAAATGCCTATACAAGAAAAGCAGACGAAAAATTCCCACTTCCATTTAAGTATGCAATAGCATTTCCAGAATGTTCGAGGTTACAGGGTGATTTTCCTTCTGACTTAAACCCTAACAGTGTTTTCCTATCTAGTGATATGATTGAACTAGAAAACAAAATACTAGACTTGTTTAAAATTAAGGAGCCAACAGGGCAGAGAGACTCAAGGAACACAAATGCTATTACCATTCTTTTAGATAAAGTACTAGCGCCGTCGTTCAAGGCCTTTGCACACCTGGATGACCAAATAGAAATATTTCACAAGAGATCAAAGCGAATACTCAATGAAGAGCAACAAAGGATATTAGACGAAACAGAGCTTAATAACAAGATGATATTTCTAGGCGCTGCTGGAAGTGGGAAGACCTTTGTAGCCATGGAAAAATCAAAGAGACTAGCACAAGAGGGTAAACGGGTATTACTTACTTGCTATAATCGTAAACTTGCAGAAATAGAATTTGTACAGCTTTCAGAGATACTAACCACATCTAACTTTCATAATTTGCTGGAATACCTTTTAGAGGAAAAGGGATACGTATTAGATAAATCAGATCAAAGTAAATACTTTGATGAAACGCTAGCTGAAACGGGCTTTGACTACTTTACAAACGCACCTAATGATGAAAAGTTTGATGCAATTATAGTTGATGAAGGGCAGGATTTTAAGTCATCCTGGATTACCTGCCTTGAGAGTATGTTGACTCCGGATGGGCATTTTTATATTTTTGCAGACCCAAATCAAAATTTGTTTGAGTCTGACCTCGACCTACTAAAGCTACCTGTCTCAAAGCAAAAGTTAACCCGAAACCTTCGCAATACAGAACATATAAATGATTGGATAAATGATCTGGTTCCTGAAGCAAGACTGACTAGTATCATAAAGGGTGGTTTACCAGTGAGAACTTTTGCCTGGGATACACCGGAGATGGAGAAGAAGCTCATAGAGGATGAGGCTGGGAGACTTGTAAGTCAGGGAATATCACCAAAACGTATAATGATATTATCTCCCAACAGATACGAGAATAGCAGTCTGTGTAATACAGATAAAATCAAGGAGTGGGCTCTGGCCAAACCAGGGGAGGACAAGCCCAACGCTATCAAATTTGAGACCATAAGGTCCTTTAAGGGTCTTGAGGCAGATCTGGTTTTCTTAATCGGTATAAAACCGAATAGTCGTGCATGTACAGATGCAGATATTTATGTGGGGGCTAGCAGGGCGAGATTTTTACTTTATATATTTCATGATAGGGCATGGATGTTTGAACATTGAAATGTAGTGCAAACAAAATCTAAAATAGAGAGTTAAAAGCTAGTTAGGCGGTGATTCAATATGAAAATGTATGTAGGCCTTACTGACTATGATTGGTACAAGACATTAAGTCAGTCCAAATGCGAAGAGGTAAACTTTTGGAGACCAGGAGGCAATACCAACTTTAGGGCCCTTGAAGAGGGAGATTTGTTTCTGTTTAAGCTGCACAGTCCTAGAGACTTCATTGTTGGTGGAGGGCTTTTCCTAAAATTTTCGATTATTCCCTCGTCATTGGCCTGGGAAGCATTTGGTATTGCAAATGGTGCTAGGAGCTTATTAGAACTTCATGAGCGAATATATAAGTACAGGAAAACTAATCATTTTACAGATCCTGATCCGCAGATAGGCTGCATTATTCTATCTTTGCCTTTTTACTTAGATGAAAAAGATTGGATACCTGTTCCAGAGAATTGGAGTAAGAACATAGTACAAGGCAAGATTTATGATACAAGTGAGCAATATGGACTCAAATTATATCATCAGCTTCAGGGGAGGATATATAAAGCACAAAACAGCCCTCCATCTATACAGGACGATTCTTTGAACGATCGCTATGGACCAGAAAGGATTGTAAGGCCTAGGATAGGACAGGGAGCATTTAAGGTTTTAATTGCAGATGCCTACCATAGAAGGTGTGCAATTACTGGCGAAAAGACTCTTCCAGTCTTGGAGGCTTCCCATATTAAACCATATAGCGTAGATGGGCCAAATGATATAAGAAACGGTCTTTTACTAAGAAGGGATTTCCACACCCTTCTTGATAGGGGTTATATTACTGTGGATAAGTCTTTGACAGTGGAGGTCAGCCGTCGCATCAAGGAGGACTTTGGTAATGGAAGAGAGTACTATGCACACCATGGAAAAAAGCTAACTATTATACCTAATAAGCAAGATCAGCTACCAGATCCAAAGTATTTACAATGGCATAATGATAATGTGTTCTTAGGATAAAAACCTATAACATGAGGATAGCTGTTTTTTGAACAATCTAGTTTTTTGCTATAAACCCTTTGTGTAATATAATATATGGTAAATTAATGCTGACCTTATTTGACACAAACAAACACGTTTTTCAAGCAGAAGGGGAGTAGGCAATGCTCATTTATGAAGGTGTTAAGACAGACTTTATGTACGGTATGGATCAAGACACCTTACCTAGGCAAATTGCAGATGAGGTATATGAAAAAATGCATAGGAAAACGCCAAAGGCTGAGTACCGTGCCTGGGAGAACTCATTACAGTATATGTACAAGGTACTAAATGACAGAGATATACCACACAACTCTGGTGTAGCTATAGAATACAACATTCCACTGGGGAAAATTAGAGAATATGATAGAAGACGACGCATCAATAAAAAGACCTAGAAGATTTGGAAAAGGAAGAACTATGACTTATGCAGAAATCAAAGGTTTCAAAACAAAAGCTGAGCTTTATGATGCTATAAGAGAAGCAGATACTAAGCATAGAAAACTAGGACTTAGTTTGTCTTTTTTTAAAGATCCTCACTTTGACTTTGACGTAGAACTACCAGTTATTGGAGAAGATATGATTTTAATAAATGGTAAAGTTCCTGATAATGTAATAGGTAGCTCTATAATTTTAATAACTTGTGGGAAAGAATATGAAGATAAGCTTAAAGAATTTATTAAAAGGGAACAAGGCATGATATTTGTTTTTGAAGATGAGCCTTCCATGGATCATTTCCGAATGTTAATTCGAGGCTCCAATAATTATCTAGATGAAAATTTGAGTTTGGCTGATTTGAAGCATATTGGGCAGTCAAAAGAAAAGGAAATTAAGTATTTAAAATATGTTTCTGGCATTGAAAATTTTATAGATAAGAAACGTAGTTTTTTCTTTTTAAATGAAAGCACCAATATTGACATTTTAAAGAAGATGAGGGGTATAGAAGGAGAACATATTTATATTATGAAGGATGAAGAAGACGAAGTTGAGATAGAAGGATTTTATATTGTTTAAAGCAATAAATGTAGATATATAAAGGAAGTGGTAAAATGTTTCCGTTAGAAAGAGTTGTAATAGTAGACCTAATTCAAGATATTACATCTAAGCCAGGGGATATAATCTATAAGATTGGCATATTAATTATTAAAAATATCCATGATAAAGGGGAAATGAGACAACCTCATATCGAGATAAGTTATCAATTTGAAGAAAGAAGCACTAATGGATCGCTTGGAGATTCTATAGCTCGGAAAGAAACGGAAACAATGGTTAAAATAATGGAAGACATATTTTCTTATAGTGAGACCACTGTTTATGCAATGTACGATGCCTATAAAACAACTACTCTTTTAGATAGATTTTTAAATAAGTATGGATATAGAAATTTCTTTGAAAATATGAGGATTTTGGATATCAAGACCATAAGTAGAGATAGAATGGCACCTCCATATATTTTAAAAAACTTAGCCGAATATTATAACTTAGTTGACTTGATTAAAGAAAACAATTCACCAATAGATAATACTAAATTACTTCTAGAAATAATCTTTAAAATAAAAGGGGAGAAGAATGATTTAGATAAATATATTAATTTAATAGGGTTCTTAGATGGAGAAAATAATTATAAAATATTACCCTTGAAAAGACTAAGGATTTTGCCGCAAAAGACTAGTTATTTCCTGAAACTTTACGAAGGATTTGATTGGGATGGGTATAAATTTAGAAGCATTTTAGAGGGTGAGGTTCCAATTTTCAGAGTAGAAAAGGACTCTAAATATGGAATTGCTATCTCTGTTGATGGTATTTCATTTATATATGACATACTTTTACCCTGTGATTACGACAATATTTTTACAATTGATAGACCATATCAAGAACAATCCGTAGGTAGTAAATATGATACTTTTATTTATAGTTGTTACCTAATACTAGTAAAGGATGGTAAACAAGGGCTATGCAGACTTGCTTATAATTCAAAAAGGCCTAATATGAGAAATGAGTATTCTTTGCATCTTGAAAGTGATATAGAATATGACTATATTACTGTATATAATCAAATAGGATATATATTTCATAAAGGAAAAGAGTATAGGTATTTTGGTAAAAATAAGAAGAAATTAACAGAAAAATTTACAAGCTATATGATTGAGAGATCAAATTATCTGATATATCGTAGAGAAGATGGGACTTATGTTCTTGATACCGTTGATGACAAGGAATATAAAATTACATGTGATACTGATGAACCCATATTTTATCTAGGTTCTGGATTTTTTGCAAGTTGTTATTCCACTGATAAGGTATTTATGATTACAGACAATGGTGTAAAAGAATTTAAAGACTATAAATATGAATACAATATATCGGTAGGCAAAGAACAGCAGATTTTTCTTCCAGAAAGCTATGTTGTCGTTTCTGGACCAAGGGGCTTAGGTGTATTAGATCCAGAGGGAAAATTTATGTTAAGTCCTGAGCAAGATAAGATTACAGCAGATCTTTTATTTACCTATTTAAAAGGAGAACATCAAGATGAAAAGAAGAGAAAGATAGAGCATCAGTGGATGGAATTTGATTAAAACAATAGAGTTTTTTTGTTTGTGACAATGAATGGAATAGATACAGATAAGGCAGAAAAGGAATGTCTCCTAAAGGAACATAAAAATTCTATGATAATAATCATGAACTTTCAAAGAAAAAAAGAATTGAATTTGAAAATTATAAGTTTGGTAAGGCTTCTAGAAAAGCATTTATATGCTTAAAAGATAAATTAGAAAAATCCACTGAAGAAAATAATAAGTGTATAAAGGCTATTGATAAGGAACTGTAGAAAAGCGGAAATATAGATAGTATTACTGAAGAAATCGTAGTTAAATATATCAAAACAATATACATTTCAGGTAAAGATATAGAAAAAATAGAATATCAATAGTACAATAGAAGGAGATCCATAATTAGGGTCTCCTTTTCCTACAAATAGTATAGCTTTGATACATTGCAAGTTTATGGGAATCAAGAAAAACATTAAACAATAAAATATGTTATAATGAAATTATATCTAAACAATAAAAAATACTTTACACTTTTCAAAAATACTTTAAATACAATAGAAATATTTATTTAAAAAATTAATTTATTAGAGTA
>JAQVDB010000088.1 GCA_028698525.1 Clostridia bacterium | reverse complement strand
CAACCCTTTGACCATTTATGGGCCCAAAGGGATCAGAAAGTTCATAGAGTGTGTAATGAACGATATCAGCTATGAAAAACTGGGGTATCAACTGACGATCATTGAGTACTCGCCGCAGGAAGAGTATGCCTTTGACAAATTTTCCCTCAAGGTACTGCCTCTGGTGCACTCTGTCGAGAGCCACGCATTTTATATCAAAGAATATGACACCTGCAACCGCCTCGATGAGGTAAAGCTCAGAGCGCTGGGGCTGGAGCCTTCTCCGCTTTACGGAGAGCTGAAAAGAGGCAAAAGCATCGTGGTGGACGGAGAGGAGATCCATCCGGAGTCCTTCATGCTTGAGCCTAGAATAGGAAGAAAAGTGATCATCGCCGGCGACAATGATACACCGGAAATTCTGGGCAGTTATCTGGATGAGGTAGATCTTTTGGTACATGAGTGTACCTATCTGCAGGAGACCTATGACAATCTTCCTGTCAAAGTACAGCATACCACTGCCAGGGACCTGGGGAGATGTGCGCAAGAACACTGTGTCAGGAACCTGATCGCAACGCATATCAACCCCCGCTACAATGCAAATGGGAAGACCGGGGTCGAAGCGGTCGCTGCGGAGCTGGAAAGATACTATAAAGGAAGACTCTTTATCGCCAATGATTTTGACGTGTATCTGCTCAACAGGGACAGCGTCATCATACCGCTTTAGACGCTCTGTATTTTTCAACAAAAAAGATAGACAATTCCAAAGATTCAGTTTATTCTAACCTACATATTGTTTCAGGGAATACTTATCTGTTAACCCTAAAATAGATAATATAAACTGCACAACTGACTCCTTAATACAATATTTATAATATCTTCACATAATTTAGGGATCTATTCCTATAAATTTATAGTCTTTACATGTTGTGATACAATTAGCGTTTATAACTGTATCTGCATGTTTTAACATAGACTTATATGTTACTTCTACATTTTCTGATCCGCATTTTAAACATTTATTTGTAGTACTTGCCTTATTTTTTTCAGAAATAGCCGAAATAAATTCAGAAGCAAATAATCCACCCGGAATTGCAACAAATGCTATTCCCATAATAGTGATAATAGATGTAATAATTTTACCTGCTGTAGTAATAGGATAAATATCACCATACCCAACAGTAGTTAGGGTTGCCACTCCCCACCACATTGTTTGGAATATATTAGTAAATACATCAGGTTGAGCTTTATGTTCCAATTGATATACAATAAATGAAGGAATAATAAGAATTATAGTTGTATAAAAGAGTAATACAAAAATTTCCTCTTTAATATTTTGAAAAATTTTTTTCATTACCTGAATAAAAATTGCATACTTCTGCAATCTAAATAGTCTAAAAATACGTAATAATCGTAGAGAACGTAAAATATATGATTCAGAGAAACCGGCAAAACTCACTAATACAAAAGGCAATATTGCTAATAAATCAATAATGGCATAAGGGGTGAATATGTATCTAAGGGAGTGTTAGAAGTTTTGTGTCAATCCGATAGAATAATAAATTCTAAAGGATTGAGACATGGACGAGAAGTTCGATTTAAATGAAGCCCTTGAGGCGATCAAGGCAGGTGCAAAAATAGAAGGTAAAGATGGAGTACTTGCTCCGCTTATCAAACAACTTACTGAGGCAGCTCTTGAAGCAGAGCTTGAATCCCACCTATCTACAGAGATAAAGAACCGCAAGAACGGTAAATCCTCCAAGACCATGAAAAGCAGTGTCGGTGAGTTCGATCTGGATGTACCAAGAGACCGTAACGGTTCTTTCGAACCACAGCTGGTCAAGAAACATCAAACCCATATGTCAGATCAGATAGAACAGAAAATACTCTCCCTGTATGCATTGGGAAACAGCTACAGTCAGATATCTGAACATATTGAAGACTTCTATGGCGTATCCTTCTCCAAGGCAACAATCAGTGCAGTAACTGATAAAGTGATACCTTTACTCAAAGAGTGGCAGCAAAGACCACTGGAAAGTATCTATCCATTTGTATGGCTTGATGCCATACACTATAAGATCAAAGAGAATGGCAAATATGTTTCCAAGGCTGTTTATACCATTTTAGGTGTAAAACTTGATGGGAAGAAAGAGATATTGGGACTTTATCTCTCAGAGAATGAAGGAGCAAACTTCTGGCTTCAAGTGCTTACCGATCTCAATAACCGAGGAGTAGAAGATATCCTCATTGCATCAGTCGATGGTCTTAAAGGATTTCCTGAAGCGATCAATGCTATCTATCCAAATACAGAGGTTCAACTCTGTATCGTACATCAGATCAGAAACTCACTCAAATATGTAGCGTCAAAGAACCAGAAAGAGTTTATGAAAGATCTCAAACTTGTCTATCAGGCAATCTCCAAAGAAGCTGCTGAACTTGAACTGGAAAGACTTGAAGAGAAGTGGGGAGCCAAATATCCAATCGTGATACAATCCTGGAGAAATAAGTGGGAGAACCTCTCTCACTACTTCAAATATCCAGAAGATATCAGACGTATTATCTATACAACCAATATCATTGAATCTGTGCATAGACAGTTTAGAAAACTGACCAAAACCAAAGGTGCCTTTCCTAATGAGAATAGCCTTCTAAAACTGCTTTATATGGGAATCCAGAATGCGCAGAATAAATGGACGATGCCTATGAGAAACTGGAGCCTGACAGTCTCTCAATTGGCTATCTTCTTTGAGGGTAGATTGGATAAGGCTCTGGAGTTGTGATATAATTCACTCATCTATCGGTTGACACAAAACTCTGAACGGTCTCGTATCTAATTTTACCTTTAATGCCTTTATGTTTTTCTATTGTTCCTGATGCATAAAGTCGAACAATGTATTCTAGAATAAAAACTGGCATAATTATATTACGATAATTATAAATATTTATCCATATTTATTATGGTATTCAGCTACAGTTATCAGCATTAAATTCACTGTACTTATAATAATAAGAATATAAATTGGCGATTTAATATATAGCTAGCCCTATTTGTTGAGGGTTCTTCAAAGAGTTGATATACTTTCTCTTGAAACTTCATGTGACTTCATCCTTGTCAACTATGAATTTTTCACCACAATCATTATTTTCACATTGATATGAATATCTATATGTTGAATATAAGGGGTTCTCTTTATATCTTTTATCAGGTTCTCCAGTTTTTGTTTCATGCTTATAATGTTGACCAATTAATTCTTTTTTTATTACATTAGTACAACATTTCTTACATTCTGGACATTTTTCACCGGTGCATCCTCGAAGGAATTTAAAATAAATAAATAAGAATGTGAGTATTCCACTCAAAACACCTAATAATGGATCATATTGATATACAAAATAACCAATACCTACTGGAACCGTAATAAACCAAAAAACTACGGCAATTACAATACCAATCCAAACTTCCCAACCCCAAGATTTATCTTCAATATTTTTTTCAGAATCTTTTTTTAATCTTGATTCTTCTAATATTTCCTTTTTAAATTCAATAAGTAGTTTATCTTTTGAATATTGATCACCTTGTTGTGCTGCTTTTTTATACCACTCATAGGCTTTTTGATTATCACGACTCACCCAATGTCCATACTGATACATACTACCAAGATCACGCGAAGCCTTAGCACTTCCTAGTTCTGAGGCTTTAATATATAACTCTACAATCTTTTTGTATTCATGTACGGTATTAGCACTATTTGCGTATTCTACAGCGTAATCATAGGCAACCTTTGCACTACTTTCTCTAGATATCTCTTCACTATTAGCATATGTATTACTATGTAAAAAAATAATAGAAAATACAAAAATCTTAAATAAATTAAGGATTCCATTAAATATTATATTCATTAAACACTCCTAAATTTTTTAATAATAAATAATTACTTTTGATATCAATATATTATTTTATTCCATTAACAGAAAAACTATTTGTTATCTTTTAAAAGTTAATCTTTTTAATTATTAATTTTCCAACCTCTATCACGATATACCTTTTTACCATTAATCAAATTTTTGCCTAACCACCAAAAAGCTCCAAAAACCAATAAAGCAAACCAAAATTGATTTCTTTTTGTTTTTTCATCATTCATTTTAAAAACTTGACTAATCAATATCATAATTCCAAGTAACGAGAATAATAATTTAAAAATACTAACAATTATACCTATTGCAATATTTTTATTATGTTTTATACTTTGAGTTACCGTTAAAATTGAAAATAAGATTGAAATACTAAAACCAATATAACTTATTGTAGTTTGTGTACTTGTAAGTATATTCAAGTTCAAACTTGTGCCTTCTGGTTGATAAATAACTAATAGTATGTAAGTCACAATTAAAGACATCCATGGCATTAACGCTAATACTAGGTCACCTTCATCATAATAAAATACAACCTTTTTTGATAAACCTAAAAGTATTGCAATAATAAAAAGTACCAATCCACCCACTATAATAGTCATTAATAACTCATCTGTCATATTAAATCCTTCTTTTTTATATATAACATCTTTTGTACATCCTTTTTAATTAATTCAAGAAGTTCCTGATTATTAAGTCCTAATATTTTAACTGATCTATATAAAAATAAATGGTTTGTCGACTTAAATTGGTTAAAGTCTTTTTCGTCTGATTTTGGATAAATTTCTCTATCATATATATTCTCAAAATGAAACCATTTATTTTTTTCTTTGAGATCTATTGCATTCTTCGTCACGAGATCTGAGGATGATCCTTCTAGCTGATGCCTATATTGTACACCTTGTATCTGTATTCCGATAGTTAATTTATCATTGATACTATATTTGATATCTAACAGGCCCTGTGACCTTGTTAGTCCAGAATAAATACTGATTGTATTTAGTAGGTTTTCAGTATTTTCCCCATATAAAATATTAACATCTTTTAAAGAGTCTTTTAATTGATCATATACTTTCTTTGCAAAATTTTCAAACAGTCCTTTTTGAAAAAAATCATGCATTTTAATGTCATTCAACTTTAACAAAAAATCATTTTCCTGAGTATTTTTGTCATATAAATTTGCTAGATTAATATAATTTCCATGTACTTCATCTATATACATTTTATCAACTATTTCATGATCTAAAATTCTGATAAATTGACAATAATCATTAATAATGAGTGCGTGATAATTGTTTTTTATCCTATTTTCTTCCAGTAGTGTTTCCATATATCCTACTAGATCCAAATATTGTATAGGAATCCATGGCTTTAATTGATCTTTGTCTAGTTCTGATGTTTTTAGTGTTAATAAAATATATTTTTTTTCCTTGAGATCTGATCCCAACTTTTGAGAACTATATTGTTCATATTTTCTTAATTGTTCTATGTAGGAAATACTTTTGACTTTATTTTCTATAATTATCAATACATTCCCTAGTTCAAATGATATATCTATATTTGATTTTTCTCTTTTTATATTTTTTATATTAGCATAGGGAATATCTAAATTTTGACAAAAGAAAATACTCATTGATTCAGGACATATGTCACATAACCATGCGAGGAAATTGCTATGGAATAATTCTTTAGAGCTCAAAGACATATTAAATAAGGGAGACTTTTTGAGTTTGTTTGTCCACGTTGTCTCTAAATTAGTCATATAAATCTTTTCCTCAATCTAAATGTGAAAAGGTACCAAAAGACAAACTATATATAAAAATCATTTTCAACCCTTCTTCTATTTTTATAGTATGAAACATATTCTTTAAACAACTTGTATATTTAATATAAAAAATATTATTTAAATAAACCTTTGAATTTTGATACCATATTATTAAGTAAAATTATGTAAGAACAAATATAATAAAAACGTTATTTAAATATATTAGGATTTAAGTCATTACAAATACAAGAGTTTTTGTGTAACAACTCCCCCCTCAACTACTTTATTAC
Source organism: Clostridia bacterium (assembly GCA_028698525.1). Classification (NCBI taxonomy): domain Bacteria; kingdom Bacillati; phylum Bacillota; class Clostridia; species Clostridia bacterium. Next base: position 247 of record JAQVDB010000088.1, on the reverse strand, counting down.
AGCAAACACGGGAGTGTATAAAAAAATAGATAAAGAATTGCTTATCCTAAATCGTTATTTATTGTATACTCAGAGGGTTGAGATTCAGATAATAAATAGTCACCCCTGAAAAATCCATAAACCTCCCTAAAATAGGCACTTTGGAAGCAATAAAATGGTATAATTTCAACCAATAAAACAATCATTTTAAACCGATTTCCGGTCGAAACAGGTGTTAAAATTGCTTCTGAACACATCCAAAAACAAT
>JAQVDB010000087.1 GCA_028698525.1 Clostridia bacterium | reverse complement strand
ACACGAATAATCTTTGAGTTTATCAGATTGTGTTATTATTTTTTTCATGTTAAACTATAATATGTAATCATTTAGAAAGGAACATGTTATGTTGACAGCTAACACCCGACGCATACTAATTATCTTTTCCATTGCAGTTATAATATGCTTTCTGGCATATTTGGGTTTTGATTTATATACTCAGTTTTATTTTGGTGGACAACCATCTTATTTTAATGTTTTCAATTCTATGGTATATTCTGATGACGAAAATCTTTTTATTGATATGAAATGGCACCCATTGAAAGATCAATTAGTAGTTTTAAAACTCAATAAACAAGATAATATTCCTGAAATATTTCAGATAGATGCAAATACTAAAAACATATCTTCAAAATTAGAGCCTAGCGAAATAAAAGTATTTGATTCCATTGATGATATAAAAATTCATGGTGATAAAGTTTTTTGCTATTTCAATACAGACTCAGGTCCTATAATTATATATTTCGACAATGCAGGAAAAATAGAGCTATGTGAATACTATAATCAAAAAGGTGTTAAAAATTTTACATTATCATCAGATGGGTCAATTTTATGTTACACTGATAGTTTAAATCAACGTTTAAAATGGTCTATTTTTGTAAAAACAAATAATGCTGAACAAGTATCAAAAGTAAGATGTTTTCCGGATAAAATATATCATATAGATGAAAATAATTGTATATATTTTTCTAGCAAAAAAAGAAGCAAACATTTTAATTGGATCAGTTTGAATGATCTGCATCGTTTATGCAGTATGGAGAGTGACGAAACAGTATTAAATTCTTGTTTATCACCTATATTTAGAAACGACCAAATTGCTTACTGGCGGTATATGAAGGGCAATTTGTCATTATGGCTCAAAAATGGCAATAAAGAAGAGATAAAAATAGATGAATTTAAGGTGAGTAAAAACAATAACATTTTGCCGGGTCTATCCTGGGTTCCCCGGCAAAATAAAATTGCCTATATTTCTTACTCAGACAAAGGTTCTTCTTTGAATGTCTTCGATATAGATAAGATGATTACGCAAACAATAGTTGATAATAAAGAACTATGTGGTCCTATAAAATTTTCATCTAGTGGCAAATATATACTCTATTCTCAAATCGAGTTGGATGGACCAAAGATAAATATTTTAGAAGATGGCATAGAACATGTCGACATAACTGATAGCATTTTAAATTCTGATTGATACATGCTATCAGTTTTTTTGTTCAAATATATATGCAAGTGTCTGTTTACTAGTTAGATAAAACCAAACTTTGCTAATCTGATAACTAGCTGAATTAGTTTTAAAAAAGATGTCAATAATATAGTTGAGCATTTCTTGATATAGATAATAATATCCGAGGTGATTATAATGAGAATACCCGATCATATTGGGATTATCCCGGATGGAAATAGAAGGTGGGCAATCTCTAATGGAATGTCTAAAGAAAAAGGATACCAAAAGGGTCTGGAACCGGGTTTAATGCTTTATAGGCTTTGTAAACAGGCGGGAGTAAAAGAGTTGACATACTATGGATTCACTACCGATAATACAAAAAGACCTAAAAACCAAAGAATAGCATTTACCAGGGCCTGTGTAGATGCAGTAAAAATGCTTTCAAAAGAAGATGCTTCTTTATTGGTGGTAGGTAACAGCGATTCTCCTATGCTACCTAAAGAATTACTCCCATACACTACTAGAGTAACTTTTGGCACGGGAGAAATTAAAGTTAATTTTCTAGTAAACTATGGTTGGGAATGGGATCTAAATAATTTAAAAGCAGCTCATCATGCTAAAAAAGAAATTATAAATAACATCAAATCCTACGATATATCAAGAGTAGACTTAATTATACGCTGGGGAGGAAGAAGAAGATTGAGTGGTTTTTTGCCCGTTCAATCTATCTATGCAGATTTCTACGTGGTGGATGATTACTGGCCTGATTTTAAACCAAAACATTTTTTTGATGCTTTGAAATGGTATGATAAACAAGATATAACTCTTGGAGGTTAGAAATTACCTAATTAATGCGCTAAATAGAACAATTTTAATGTATTCAATCTGTTCTATCTAGTATATCGATCGGCTACACTGGTAGCTCCAAAGGCATACGGCTTTATTTTGATCTCTTTATCGTTAAATCCACATCCTTTTGCATATCCAATGGCTTGATTTTGGAAGTTAAAACTCTTACCTTGTTCCCCTATATCTATGTGAATTTCTATCGGATAAATAAAATTCCTTTTCAAGCATTCAGGTATTATTATATTATTTGCAACCTCAATACTAAAAGATACTTCTGTCATCAATTTTTCATATAGAGATACCTCGCTTTTATATCTCGTATGAAAAAAAACTATACCTCCATTGCCTATCCTTTGAAGGATTATCGCAGTTACGTATTTTATACGACCAACCCGGGTCATAGAATCGGTACCAATAATTATCTTATACTTTTTTTCAGGCTTTTTAGCAACAAATTGCCCAAAAGCTTTAAATAATTGGTCAACGTTTGCTCTTCTTCCACCTTCGCCTTTGAAAATCATATCAGTAACCACCCTGTCTATAAGTTTAATCCAAGTATAATAAATATTATACACAAACCTGCATTATTTAATGATAAAATTTAAAAAACACTTTATAAAATTTATTATACATCATAACACTATTTATTTAAATTATCAATTTTTACCTTTATCTGCTCTCTTGTTACAGTATTTAATGGTGTTATTCTGCAGTTTTCGGCTTTTTTAAATGATTTTAAAGCTTGATCTACATTACCTCGTTCTTCAAATATACATCCAAGATAATATAAGGTATCAGCAAGATCGTCTTTCTCTTTTAGAGCACTTTCGAAATATCTCTCTGCTTTGTCATATTCCCCCATCCTGAAATAAATTTGGCCGATATTATCCAATACCACATGATCATTTTCATCATAATCTAATGCTTCCATATTGTATTCTAATGCCTCTTCTAACTTCCCATTTTCTACCAAAATATATCCCAGCGAACCATAAACTAATGAGGATCTAAACTCTTTATGAAGTTTTCGAAGGGCTTTTTCAGCATCATCCAAATTGCCTAGTTTCCAATCTGCAAGAGCTAAATTCATTTTGCAACTAATATCCAGATTCTTTGACAACGACATCTTATTTGAATGCTCAAATAATTGTTTAGCCTCTGTGAATTCACCTTTCTTCAATTTTATAAGCCCATAAGCCAGCAGCATGTATGGCTGTCTACACCCTTTATTATATGCCTTGCAATAATATTTTTCTGCTTTTTGTGTATTATTGATCACATTATTCAAGTTCCCCAAAAATGCATACACATTTGCAAAGATACTAGCCATAGAATCATGTCCCTTCCATTATTGATAGTATAATCTATATAATAACATAAACCTTCAGTTATTTAACAATATAATTATACATAATATACATCAAAGTCGAAATTATCACTATAGATGCACAAGGTGCCTTCAACAAATTTGTATTATTTTCAAAAGTTTTTTATCCATAAAATAATATTTTTAAAAATAAAAAAAGAGGAAGGGCTTATGGGTTAGCCCGACCTCTCTTGATTAACAATATTTTCATCAACCTGGTCATATTTTTGTTGCTCATTTCCTTCTACCAATGTTTGTTTGTTTTTATTAACTGCATTCATTGAATTGAGAATAGCCAAAAATTTTTCCATCTGTTGCTGCTGTTTGCTATTTAACATGGACTTTATAACTTCCACCATCTGCTTATCATCGCTTTTATCTTCTATTTTATTCAATGCCTCAAATAATTTAGCAGCACGTATAAAATTTTGTATCTTTTTGTTCTGTTCCTGAGTGAGGATAGGACTCATAATCTCTAAAACCCCCACATCTATAGGAAGCATATCATCGGTGCGTGAATTATGTAATCTCTCTTTACTTTTAATGTAGTCTATATAATTTTTCCGCAAATAATTAAACTTTTCAGCTGTATCTATTTGTTGATGATATTCTTTCCTGATAAATGGCTTCACCTTTTTCATCATTTCTGTTACTCTATCATATTCGTCTCCATGAAAATTGTGGATATTAATCGTATTTTTTTCTTTTATCATCAGATCAGGATTTAATATAACACGAATATCTTTCGCCACACCTGCAAGCTTCAAAAACATTATTATTGATTTTTGATCTCTGTCATCGAAAAAAGGTACAACGCTTTTTAAAATATCCATTCCCCTTTCTAGAACTAGCATCTGAATATCTTCTCCCTGGGGTCTTCCGTTCTCTTTTTCTTTTGGTTTTTCACCATTGTTCATTATTTCGCCATTATTGCTCCTTGTTTTATCATTATCTAAAGTATTGAGACCGTCTTTTTTAACGATAAAATTAAAAAATAAAAATAGAAGAAGAAATTTTAATACATAGGCATTATCTTTTTTGTGCATTTACATACCATCCCCCAAAAATTATTATTCTTTAAAAAGGCTGTCCCTGCTTATCCTTATTTGTCTGGGATATTATTGCTAACAGCAGGAAAAAAAACAACATATTGTTTGGTTTAAAGCTCACATCTAACAATATTGTTAATAAAAGAAAAAAGAATAATAAACTATCAGAAAAACTTAGAATTTTAAGCTTTTTCTCCATAAATCATCCTCCCAATTTATTCACCATATAATCATAATACGTAAAAAGATTGGTATTTGTTACTCTTTTTTGGCCATCGACTCAGAATATATTTCTACCTAGCAACATATAATGTAAAATAAAGTATCAGAGAGGAGGATATATATGTCAGATAAAAATCAAGACATTTTAAACAAACTCTTTGAAGTGACCGACCAGGAAACGATAGAGACAATAAAAAGTAAAGCAAAGGAAATGTCAGAAAAGTCAAACTACGATTTAATACAAGAGTTAAAAAAGGTACAAAAAGAGAACAACATAGATATAAAACAGATGGAATCCTTTAAAGAATCTCTCCAACCTCTGTTAGATGAAGAGCAAAAAGATAAGCTTGACAAAATAATAGAATTATTAAAAGATAAGTAACTGAATATATTAACAGTTCTAACCATCTCTTCATAATATAAATTAATAAAACATGAAGAGGTGAAAATATGATAGGAATAAAAATGCTTCTCCCCTTACTTGTTATTCCCTTTAAAAACAGTCATTTTAACAAAATAGATAAGAGAGTAAAAACCAAAATAAGGACATTAACTCGGGAGAGTATATCAGTCATTGTTGAAACCACAAATAAGGGATTCAATGATAGTTTAGAATATATCATGCAGAAACGCAATGCAAAAGTAAAATACAAACTTCCTATAATCAATAGTTATGCAATTGAAATACCTGCACATTCCATTGAAAATATTGCAAAGATAAAAAATGTTAGGTATATATGTGATGACAGCAAAATTTTTTCACAATTGAATATTGCAAGAAAGCAGACAGGGGCAGAAATTGTAAACAAAACCGGATACACCGGTAAAAATATCGGTATAGCGATACTCGATACAGGAGTATTCCCGCATCCTGATCTAACTAAACCTAAAAATAGAATAATAGCTTTCAAAGATTTTGTCAATAAACATACTTCGCCCTATGATGATAATGGTCATGGAACTCATGTAGCAGGCAGTGCTGCAGGTAACGGGTATTCATCAAACGGAAAATATATAGGCGCAGCACCTGATGCAAACATTATATCCGTAAAAGTAATGGATAAAAACGGCACCGGCAACACTTCCGACATAGTGGCAGGAATACAATGGGTATTGGATAATAGCAAAAAGTATAATATCAAAATAATGTCATTATCTTTAGGCTCTAAGGCAGAGCAACCCTTAAGAATAGATCCTCTGGTAAGGGCAGTTAATAAGGCATGGGAAAAAGGTATAGTGGTAGTAGCTGCGGCTGGCAATTCAGGCCCTAAAAAGGGAACTATCACTACGCCGGGAATAAGCCCAACCATAATAACGATAGGAGCTTCAGACAATAAGGGTACATCAGATATAAAAGATGATACCATTGCTAATTTTTCAAGTAGAGGCCCTATCTATAAAAATATAATTAAACCTGATCTAGTTGCACCGGGTGTTAACGTGATTTCTCTAAACAGCAATAAAAGTTATACACCAAACAAAGCAACAAATAAGTATACAGATGTGCTTCCCACCGATTTATATCGTAAAGCAACAGGTACATCTGTTTCAACTCCTATAGTATCAGGCAGCATTGCTCTTATATTAGAAAAATTCCCTGATATCTCCCCGGATAAAGTAAAAAAATTGATCAAGGAAAACACAATAAACCTCAATGCAAAACTTTATGAGCAAGGAAAAGGATTACTGAATATATCTTTTCTAGCAAAGTGAAAAGGGCAGATAAAAGCCCTTTTCACTTTGCCTGCTACAGAGTTAACGGAAGTCGAACTTTAAACGTAGTACCTTCTCTCTGATTGCTTTCTACCGTTATAGTTCCTCCATGTTTTGATATGATATTGTCCACTATGTATAGACCCAATCCGTTTCCTCCCTTGCCTTTAGTG
>JAQVDB010000086.1 GCA_028698525.1 Clostridia bacterium | reverse complement strand
TTGAAGTGTCTAAACCTCCAGAATAAGCTAAAATTACTTTTTCCTTATCAGCCATATAAATACCTCCTAATATCAATTACCTAATAATTATATAATAATATGCATAATTATACAACATACATTTTATCAAAGAATGTGTTATAATTGCTCATAAAGATGATATGCTTGATTTATCATGGAATAGTATAACATATAAATAATATTTCATGCATCTAATAAAGGAATGGTGAAATTGTATCTATGAGGATATTAGGAATAGACCCTGGTATAGCTATAATGGGGTACGGCGTAATTGACAATATAGGGAACAGGTTTAATGTAATAGATTATGGGGCCATATGTACCAGTTCAGACAGCAAAATGCCTGATAGGTTGGTTATTCTATACAATGATTTGAAAGAGATAATAGAAGAGTATCAGCCTGAGGATGTGGCTGTAGAGGAGTTGTTTTTTAACAAAAACATAAAAACGGCTTTAACTGTGGGGCATGCAAGGGGTGTAGCTATATTGGCCGCCGCAAATATGGGTAAAAATATCTATGAATATACACCACTGCAAGTTAAACAGGCTGTAGTGGGTTATGGAAGAGCTAAAAAACAACAAGTGCAGGAAATGACTAAAATTTTGCTGAATTTACCGGAGGTGCCTAAACCTGATGATGTAGCAGATGCGCTGGCTGTAGCCATATGTCACTGCCATTCAGTTGATTTTAATAATTTGATAAATAAAAATGTATAGGAGATATATATGTTTGCATATATAAATGGTAAATTAGAGGTAATAAATGATGACAATGTTGTTGTAGATGTGAATGGAATAGGTTATAGGATATTTGTTTCTTCCTATTCATTATCGAGAATAGGTAAAATAGGTGAGCAGATTAAACTTTATACATATCTGCATGTGAAGGAAGACGCGTTAACTGTGTTCGGATTTTCAAGTAAACAAGAATTGATGTTGTTTGAAAAGTTAATTTCAGTAAATAGGGTAGGTCCTAAAATTGCACTGAATTTTTTATCTACCTTATCCCCTGATCAAATAATAATGGCGATTACTTCAAATGATTTAAAAACGCTTACTAGTCTTCCAGGGGTAGGCAAGAAGACTGCACAGAGGATAATGCTTGAGTTGAAGGATAAGCTGGATATGATTGATTTGAATGATAACAATGCTTCAGGGCTAGAAAATGTTAATCAATCACATTGTCAAGAAGCTGTACAGGCTTTGGTAAATCTGGGTTATTCACAGAACGATGCTAGAAAAATGATTGATGATGTAAAAGAAGATTATCAAGATGTAGAGGATTTGATAAAAGCCGCGTTAAAGAGAAGCATATAGATGGGGGTAGATTGTTTGGAAGAAAGACGTGAGAGTATAGTTGCAAGGCAAAAGACGGAATATGATATGGATGTTGAAAAAACTTTGAGGCCTAGGTCTTTAAGTGAATATATAGGTCAACAGACTACCAAGGAAAAATTAAAGATATTCATTCAGGCTGCTATAGAAAGAAATGAGCCTCTAGACCATGTATTGCTTTACGGGCCTCCGGGATTAGGTAAAACAACTTTGGCAAATATTATAGCTAATGAGTTAGGTGTAAGCATCAGGGTGACATCCGGACCTGCTATTGAAAGACCTGGTGATCTTGCTGCTATTTTGACTAACTTAAGTGAAAATGATGTATTATTTATTGATGAAATACACAGATTAAATAGAAGTGTAGAAGAGATACTATATCCGGCTATGGAAGATTATGCCCTTGATATTATCATAGGTAAAGGACCCAGTGCTAGATCGGTGAGGCTGGATCTTCCTAGATTCACGCTTATTGGGGCAACTACAAGGGCAGGCATGTTGACCTCTCCTTTAAGGGATAGATTTGGTGTCATAAGCAGGTTGGATTTATATACCCAAAAGGAACTCACACAGATCATACTAAGATCAGCCAGTATATTGGATGTATATATAGATCGTGAAGGGGCCGGGGAGTTGGCAGGTCGCTCAAGGGGAACGCCTAGGATAGCTAACAGATTGCTCAAAAGAACAAGAGATTACGCTCAGGTAAAAGCTGATGGATTGATTAAAAAAGATATAGTCATAAAAGCGCTGGAGTTGCTAGAAATCGATGAAATCGGTTTAGATTCTTTGGACAGAAGGGTGCTGCTGACTATAATAAACAAATTTAATGGAGGACCGGTAGGGTTGGATACTTTAGCTGCTTCGGTAGGAGAAGAAAACTCTACTATAGAAGATGTGTATGAACCATATTTGCTCCAAAAGGGCTTTATTCAAAGGACGCCTAGAGGAAGAGTTGCTACAAAGATTGCATATGACCATTTAAATATAAGTTTTAACGATAGTTAGCACAAGAGTTGGAGGGAGACAAGATGGGCTTTGAAAATTTAGGTAAGTTATTGATATCAATAGCTTTGGTTCTATTGGTAATTGGAGGAATCTTCATATTGATATCTAAAGTGGGAGTCCATAAACTGCCAGGGGATATATATATAAAAAGGGGTAATTTTACCTTTTATTTTCCTGTAGTTACTTGTATAGTGATAAGTATTATTATCAGTTTGATAGCACGTTTTTTACAAAACTTTAAATGATGGAGTTGACTGCAAGGGGGACTGTTTATTGAACAAAAAAGATTTTTTTTATCAACTGCCTGAGTCGCTTATTGCCCAGGTTCCTATAGACAAAAGAGAGATGTCTAGAATGATGGTGCTGGGGAGGAAAGATAAGAAGATTGAGCACAAAATATTTAAAGATATAGTGGAATACTTAGATGAAGGAGATTGTCTTGTTTTAAATGATACAAGGGTTATTCCGGCTAGATTGATAGGGCACAGGGAAGATACTCATGGTAAGATGGAATTTGTGCTTTTAAGAAGGATGGAAAGAGACAGATGGGAAGTACTTGTAAAGCCCGGGAAAAGAGCAAAAATAGGCAGTAAATTTATTTTTGGAGATGGCGATTTAAAGGCAAATGTTTTACAAAAAACTGATTCCGGCGGGAGAATTGTTGAGTTTTATTATTCTGGTGTATTCCAAGAGGTTCTGGAAAAGATAGGTCAGATGCCTTTGCCTCCTTATATCAAAAATAAGATTGAAGACCAAGAAAGATATCAAACTGTTTTTGCTAAGCATGAAGGATCAGCTGCTGCACCCACTGCCGGGTTGCACTTCACTAATTCTTTGCTTGAGGAAATAGCAAAAAAAGGTGCAAATATAGCCTATATTACTCTCCATGTGGGATTGGGCACATTCAGACCGGTAAAGGAGGAAAAAATTGAGGATCATATAATGCATTCCGAATATTTTAGCATACCAAAAACAACTGCTGAAATGGTAAATAGAACTAAGTTAAACGGTAAGAGAGTAATAGCTGTAGGAACAACAAGTGTTAGGACACTTGAAAGTGCTGCACAGGATGATGCAAAGATCAATCCAATTAGCGGTTGGACGGATATTTTTATATATCCAGGATATAGCTTTAAAATTGTAGACGCATTGATAACGAATTTTCATTTGCCCGAGTCCACCCTTCTGATGCTTGTGAGTGCCTTTGCTGGGAGAGAATTTGTGATGAATGCTTATAAGGAAGCTATACGTGAGAGGTATAGATTTTTTAGTTTTGGAGATGCCATGTTGGTATATTAGGGGTGAAAGCGATGACTGTAAAATATAATCTAATAAAAAAAAGCAAAAACACTGACGCGAGATTGGGAATATTGTCTACTCCACACGGAGAAATAAATACGCCAATTTTTATGCCTGTAGGTACTCAAGCCACTGTCAAAGCAATGACTCCGGAGGAATTGTATGACATAGAAACGGAGATTATTTTGAGCAATACATATCACTTGTATATTAGACCGGGACATGATATAGTGGAAGAAGCTGGTGGATTGCATGATTTTATGAACTGGAATAAACCAATATTGACTGATAGTGGTGGGTTTCAGATATTTAGCCTTGGCGAGTTGAGAGAGATAACTGATGATGGTGTTCATTTCAAATCTCACAGGGACGGATCAAGGCATTTTATCAGCCCTGAAAAGTCTATAGCGATACAAAATGCACTAGGGGCAGATATTATTATGGCTTTTGATGAATGTAGTCCTTATGGTTGTGGACGTTCATATGCAATAGAAGCCTTGGATAGAACTACTAGATGGGCAGCGAGATGTAAGAATGCTCATAAAAACACAGAAAAACAGTCTTTATTTGGAATAGTACAGGGCAATTTTTATAGTGATTTGAGAAAAAAGAGTGCTGAACAGATTACATCTATGGATTTCCCGGGATACGCTATAGGGGGGCTGAGTGTAGGTGAGCCTAAAGATTTGATGTATCAGATGCTGGAGTGCACTGTTCCGTATTTGCCTGAAGATAAACCGCGTTATTTGATGGGGGTTGGAAGTCCCGATTGTTTGGTAGAAGGAGTTTGCAGAGGGATAGATATGTTTGATTGTGTGCTTCCTACACGTATTGCAAGGAATGGGACTGTAATGACCAGCAGGGGCAAACTTGTCATTAGAAATGCAGAGTTCAAACGTGATTTTTCGAAACTGGATCCGGAATGTAATTGTTATACTTGCAGGAATTACAGCAGGGCATATATACGACATCTTTTTAATGTGAAAGAAATTTTGGGTGCCAGGCTTACGACAATTCATAATCTCTATTTTTTGATCAATTTGATGAATAATATTAGACAAGCGATAAGAGATGACAGTTTGCTGGATTTTAGAAATGAATTTTTCCAAAAATATTATGGAACAATATAGGTAAAACTAGTAAGTCTTATCTAATATTGAATAATAGCTAAATTACTTTTAATGGAGGTATGTCTATGGAACAATTAATGGCTTTCTTACCTTTTATAGTACTAATTGCCGTATTTTACTTTTTAATTATCAGACCTCAACAGAAAAGGGATAAGCAAATCAGGGAAATGCTTGCTGCCTTAAAAGTTGGCGATAACGTTACAACAATAGGTGGAATATTCGGTAAGATAATAAAGATCAAGGATGATGTAATAACTATAGAGGTTGGGTCAGATAAGGTCAACATCGTTATGGCAAGATGGGCTATAAAAAGCGTAGACAACGAATCAGATGATGAAGAATAAAAGAAATAACCGGTGGGTTATTTCTTTTTTTGTTCTAAATCGTCTTATTTTTACATAGATTAAAACTGAACAAAGAATTTTTTGGAGGGAATGCAATGAGTACACATATCAAAGGTGTTATTAATATATTAAGAGGTGCTCTTTTCGGTATCATATTGACAATTATAATGTTTTTGTTGTTGGCATTTATCATCAATATATCTCAGATGAATGAGACTGTTATCTCTCCTGCTGTGCAAATAATAAAAGTGGTTAGTCTAGCATTGACAGGTATATACGCTGCCAGAATATCTGGTTCTAAAGGTTGGCTGACAGGGGCATTAGCTGGAATACTATATATCATAATATCATTAATTATATGTCACTTATTAAAATATATTGATTTATTCTCCAGACCTTTGTATATAGAACTAATTTTTGGAGCTGTTATCGGCGCAATAGGGGGTATTATCGGTGTTAACATAAGAAGCGGAATTAAATAAATCATTGATAAAATCTAATATATATTGTAAAATGAGTGATAGAAACAAATGCAAGGAGGAATAGCCTTGAAACATATTAAAACAATAAACTCTCAGGACCTCAAGAAAACTGCAGTTTATGGGGGCTGTGGAGAGTGCCAGAATTCTTGCCAGTCTGCATGCAAAACTTCATGCACTGTGGCAAATCAAAAATGTGAGAAGAATTAAATTATAGCAGTAATATTAATATTACTGCTATAATTTTTTTAGTAAATACCGGATTGTATCGGAGGACGATAATATTGATTAGAGATTATAAAAATGTATTTCCAATTGTTCATCCTGCTTGTTATATTTCCGAAAGTAGCGAGATAATAGGTGATGTTACTATCGGTGAACGAAGTAGCATATGGCCAGGAGCTGTATTAAGGGGTGATTTGGACATAATAAGAATAGGAGCATACACAAACATTCAAGATGCGACAGTGATTCACGTTGATGAAAACATGAGTGTCCAAATAGGTAGCTATGTCACCATAGGCCATGGATGCATATTACATGGTTGTACTATAGATGATAATAGTTTGATCGGGATGGGCAGCATTATATTAAATGGAGCTAAAATTGGACAAGATGTAATTGTAGGGGCGGGTACTTTGATAACTTCAAATAAAGAAATACCTGACGGATCTCTTGTATTAGGAAGCCCGGGCAAAATAATCAGAAAGTTGACGGAACAGGAAATAATAGATATAAAAAATTCAGCATTGGATTATGCAAAACATGCATCAGAATATATATAATACAGTGACCAAGCTAGAATGGAGATTTATTACATCTTTTTATTTTTCGGTACTTATATTGATTATAGGACACATTGTATTACTTTGAGAAGCGGGATTAAGGCTGTATTGACTACAAAATGCAATAGTTATATAATAACAAGGTAAGTTGGAGCTAAAGGCGATTGTTTTAAGGGGGAGAAATATATATGGATAAAAAGAGTGTACTGAAGTTTATTGTA
>JAQVDB010000085.1 GCA_028698525.1 Clostridia bacterium | reverse complement strand
GTAGTTGAAGAAGAATTAAAAAAGTGCGCATAATAGTAAAAAGCAAAAAAAATTCTCCCCTAGGGGAGAAGAGCAATACATTTTAACAGAGATAAAAAAGTGTTTCATTTTAACTTGCATTTAGCGAGCATAATAAAATTATAAAAAAACTATTGACTTACTATTTCAAATGTGCTAGAATTTTAAATTGTCAGCGATTATTGATGCGGGTGTAGCTCAGTGGTAGAGCCCCAGCCTTCCAAGCTGGTTGCGTGGGTTCGATCCCCATCACCCGCTCCAGATGTGCGCCTGTAGCTCAGTAGGATAGAGCAACGGACTTCTAATCCGTGCGCCAGGGGTTCGAATCCCTTCAGGCGCGCCATATATGTGGTGGGTATAGCTCAGTTGGTTAGAGCGCTAGATTGTGGCTCTAGAGGCCGAGGGTTCGAATCCCTCTATCCACCCCATTAAAACTTCAAATATGTGTTGGGGTGTAGCCAAGTCGGTAAGGCACGGGACTTTGACTCCCGGATTCGTAGGTTCGAGTCCTGCCACCCCAGCCAAAATTTAATATTATAAAGACCCATTAGCTCAGGCGGTAGAGCACTTGACTTTTAATCAAGGTGTCCGGCGTTCGAGTCGCCGATGGGTCACCAGACATGCGGGCGTGGCGGAACTGGCAGACGCGCTAGACTTAGGATCTAGTGTCTATCGACGTGGGAGTTCGAATCTCTTCGCCCGCACCATTTATGCGGAAGTGGCTCAGTGGTAGAGCGTCGCCTTGCCAAGGCGGATGTCGCGGGTTCGAATCCCGTCTTCCGCTCCAATGATTGTATAACTGATGCGGGTGTAGCTCAGTGGTAGAGCCCCAGCCTTCCAAGCTGGTTGCGTGGGTTCGATCCCCATCACCCGCTCCAGATTTTTTGCGCCCATAGCTCAGTTGGATAGAGTGACAGACTTCGAATCTGGAGGCCGTAGGTTCGAATCCTACTGGGCGCGCCAAAAGAATAACATGGGCCATTAGCTCAGTTGGCAGAGCACCTGACTCTTAATCAGGGCGTCCCGGGTTCGAATCCCTGATGGCCCACCAATGATTAGCGCTAGAATTTAATTTCTAGCGCTTTTTTAATTATTTAAATCATCAAGTTTTTCCATCTAATTCTTCCAGCAGTTTTAAAGAATAAATTTCTGCATTGGATAATAAAGAGGATTATAATGAGTTTTATTGAATATAGTTTATAATTATAGTATTTAAAATCGCACTCAACTTCTTAATTGTTTACATAAAAAACAGGTGGTGAATTATATGGGAATCTTTAGATTACGGATTGAGTTCGAAGATAGGGCGGGGATGGTGTATGATACCAGCCAGGTTATCAATAAATATAAAATTAGTATTTCAGCACTTGAAGTGATGCCTGAAACAATGTATTTTGAATTGGAGTGCGATGATGTAAAAATAAAAGAGGATATTATATTAGATCTTGCATTGATTCCAAATATAAAAAAAGTAGAAGAAGTGAAGTGTTTACAGCATCCAAACAAGAGCAATGATGAATTTGGCAAAATAATAGGCGAAAGCGATGCCTTGAAGAAGGCTATCATAAGATCCAGACTGGTTGCAGATACCGACAGCACAGTGCTTATTTTAGGAGAAAGTGGGACAGGAAAGGAGCTTTTTGCAAAAGCTATACATTCGGTGAGTAATAGGGCAGAGCATCCTTTTTATCCTGTTAACTGTGCAGCATTACCTGAGACTTTGTTGGAAAGTGAGCTTTTTGGATATGAAGATGGTGCTTTCAGTGGCGCAAAACGCGGAGGAAAGGCCGGTTTGTTGGAGGTTGCACATAAAGGAACTGTATTCTTTGATGAGGTGGGAGATCTTACACTAGGTACTCAAGCAAAGCTTTTAAGAGCAATCCAGGAAATGAAGATAAGAAGGATTGGAGGATATAAGGAAAAATCGATAGATATAAGAATAATAGCAGCCACTAATAGGGATCTTTGGAAGATGGCGGAACAAGGTAAATTCAGGGAAGACCTTTATTATCGACTTAATGTAGTTCCTGTAAAAATACCTCCTTTAAGAGAACGAAGAGCGGATATACCTATATTGGCTGAACATTTTTTATTGCATTATGCTAGAGCCACAGGGAAGCCTACTAAAACTTTAACAGCAAGGGCTTTAGCCTTTTTAGTCAATTACGATTGGCCTGGAAATGTGAGGGAATTACAGAATATGATTGAGCGAGCAATCAGCTTAAATCCGGGAAGGATTATTGATTTAGACAAGTTCGCATTCGAAGAGGATAATTATTTAGAATTTTCCTATCAAGAGGATAAACCTTTAAAAACTCTGGTGGAACAGCTGGAATATAAAGTAATAGAGGAAACTTTGCAAAGACATGGTTCAATCAGAAAATCAGCGAAAGCTTTAGGTATATCACATACGGCGTTGTTAAAGAAGATTGAAAAGTTGAAAAAGAAAAAAGCAGAATGGTAGCAAAAGTTACCAGATGGAAACAAAAGTTACCACGATCTATTTATCATTTGCTGCTTTTGGAAACTTTTTCTCCCGACTTGCACTCAAATACAAAGCGTTTTTTCTAGGAACTCTTTTTTGTATGTAGATTCATTCTGAAATTAAAAATTTGTAGATTTTATTAGTATTAAAGCATAGAAAACCGTGCCATTTCTTATTGGCACGGTTTTTGCTTATTATATATTAATAGAACAATAAAAACAAAGGGGGCTTTATGTATGGCAAGACAATTCAAAGGAATCACTATTGGAATACCAAAAGAGATTATGCATGGAGAAAGACGTGTATCTGCAATACCTGAAACTGTAGAAAAACTGACAGAAGAGGGTGCAAAGGTATTAGTAGAAAAGACTGCAGGCATAGGTGCATTTATTTCGGATCAGGATTATATAAATGCTGGGGCTGATATTATCGATGATGTTGTAATGCTTTATGATGAATCAGATGTGATTTTAAAGGTTAAAGAGCCACTTTTTAATAAAGATAAAGACAAGCATGAAGTGGATATGATGCATGCAGGACAATTATTAGTCACATTCTTACATCCGGCGGCTCCTGCAAATTATCAAATGGTGAACAAACTTATGGATAGGGGCATAACAAGTCTTACACTCGATGGAATTCCAAGAATATCCAGGGCACAATCGATGGATGCACTTACATCTATGAGCACTGTTGCAGGATATAAAAGTGTGGTTATGGCGGCTGATAGACTATCAAAGTTTATCCCGATGATAGGTTCTGCTATAGGGATGATAAAACCTGCCAATGCACTTGTGATAGGCAATGGAGTTGCAGGTTTGCAGGCAATAGCAACTGCAAAAAGATTAGGAGCTGTTGTATATTCTGTGGATATACGTCCTGATGCAGCAGAGCATGCCAAAAGCTTGGGAGCCAAACCGATAGATACAGAGGTTCCCTCTGATATTGCGGTGGGAGAAGGGGGCTACGCAAATAGGTTACCTGACAAATGGATCAATATAGAACGAGAAGCTATAAAAGAAACTGTTTTAAAATCAGACATTATTATATCTACTGCATTAGTGCCAGGGAAAATTGCGCCAGTTTTGATTACTGAAGAAGTGGTAAAAAATATGAAACCTGGTTCTGTAATAATTGATGTTGCTATTGATCAAGGTGGAAACTGCCAATTGACAGAAGGCGGGAAAATAATTGAGAAATATGGTGTTAGTATAGATGGGACTAAAAATATACCTGGGATGGTTCCTGTAAGTTCTACTTGGATGTTTGCGCATAATATATATAATTTTATTTGTTATTTTATAAAAGATGGTAAGGTGCTCATTGATCTGCAGGATGAAATCATCAAATCATCTATTGTCACTAAAGATGGGAAATTGTTGCATACTGGTGCAATTGAAGCTATGAAAGTAGATTAAAAAGGAGAGTGTAAAAATGGAAATGGCTCTATTATTATTGATATTTTTAATATCGGCTATATTAGGCTATAAGATAATAAAAAAGGTACCTACATTGCTTCATACTCCCCTCATGTCGGGTACAAATGCAATATCCGGTGTTACTATACTGGGTTCGCTAGTATCTACAGCTTTTTCACTGATGTTTTCAAGTAAGATTTTAGGATTTATAGCTATAGTGCTTGCTACGGTGAATCTTGTAGGGGGCTTTGTAGTGACTGATCGAATGTTAAAGATGTTTAAGAATAAGTGAGGTGTATGTAAATGTCTGAAATATATATAGTAGCTTCTACAATATTAGCTATATTAGTATTGTTTGGAATTAAATTAATGAGTTCTCCTAAAACCGCAGTAAGGGGTAATAGGCTATCAGCCATCAGCATGCTTGTTGCTGTTATACTGGTGCTGGGAGCAAATGATATTATTCAGTTACCATTGCTATGGATTGCAATTATCCTAGGGAGTATGATAGGCTATGCATTAGCCCTTAAAGTTCCCATGATAAAGATGCCTCAAATGGTGGCGTTATATAATGGTTTGGGAGGTGCTGCATCTGCGTTGGTAGCTCTCGTAGAAATACTGGAAGCAACTTCACAGCAAAATTATTTTGTGTTATTTACCAGCCGATTAGCTTTAATTATTGGAGGCATTACATTTAGCGGAAGCATTATAGCAGCTGCTAAACTTGATAAACGTATTTCTCAGAGGCCTGCTGTCCTTCCTCATCATAAAATTATTTCCAATATGATGATAATAGTACTTATATTACTTTTAATTTTATCTTTTTCACTGAATAATTCTTTAGTTGTATTTATTATATTGATAGTGGCATTAACATTTGGGGTGCTTTTTGCGATGAGGATTGGCGGTGCAGATATGCCCATAATAATTTCGTTGCTTAATTCTCTATCAGGATTAGCTGCAGCTATATGTGGATTTACTGTTTTTGAACCGTTGCTTGTGTCTGTAGGTGCTATTGTAGGTGCTTCCGGCCTTATACTCACCAATAATATGTGTGTAGCTATGAATCGTTCTCTATCTAACGTATTAACCGGAGGAACAACAATGTGTGCAAGCAAATTTTCAAGTAACAGCAAAGATGAAGTGCGCATGGAAGAAAAGGCAGAAACTGAAACAAAAAAATCTCCAGCCGAAATTTTAAAACGAGCGAAAAAAGTAATAATAGTACCAGGATATGGTATGGCAGTATCACAAGCACAATTTTATGTAAAGAACTTGACGGAGGTTTTGGAAAAAAGCGGAACAGAGGTAAAGTTTGCTATCCATCCTGTAGCAGGCAGGATGCCTGGTCATATGAACGTTTTACTTGCAGAGGCAGATATACCGTATGAAAAGTTATGTGAAATGGACGATATAAATGATCAATTTGCAGAGACAGATGTTGCTATAGTTATTGGTGCTTGTGATGTTACAAACCCGGCTGCAAATACAGCTGAAGGAACTCCTATTTATGGCATGCCTGTATTAAAAACAGGAGAAGCTAAAAATGTTATTGTATGCAACTTGGATACTAATCCAGGCTATTCAGGAGTTGAAAATTCTCTTTATACAATGCCTAATGTTCAATTAATATTAGGCAATGCAGCTGATACTATAAAGGAATTGATAAACAATTTGGAAGGATAAACATAACGTTTCGAAAAAAATGATATGACATGATCAAATAAAGAGATTAAAATAACAGGTACAACTAATAAAGGACCTAAGTTAAATCTAGGTCCTTTATTTTTGGTGGGCCATCAGGGATTCGAACCCGGGACGCCCTGATTAAGAGTCAGGTGCTCTGCCAACTGAGCTAATGGCCCATGAAACATAAATTTTAAAATTATATCATGTTAAGACGAAATTCATTATATAACAATTGGATATATAATTTCAAGTATTATTTTTATTTGCGAAAGACTAATTTACAAACAAAAACCCTTGTATTACTTATATAAATCAAACAAACATAAGAATGCATACAATATATCCAAAAACGAAAGGTTTTCATAGCCAGATCACTTTTGACAAAACAAATATTATTACAATAGAATATTTATGTAAAGGAGATTTATTTTACATAGTTTTTGATCAATTGTAGCACAGTAGGGATATTTATAATTATTATTTAAAATATTGTAGAATGGTAGAATGGGGGTACCGTAATTATGTCCATAATAGAAATTCTTTCAAGGAATGTTGAAAAGTATTCAGATGAGACAAGTTTAATTGAACGTAGACCTGATATAGGCAATCGAAGGGAAATAACTTGGTTGGAATTTGATAAATTATCGAATAAGCTTGCAAATGCCCTGATAGCAAAGGGGATAGGACGAGGCGATAAGGTAGTTCTTCTTATGATGAACTGTCTTGAATGGCTACCGATATATTTTGGGATTTTAAAAACTGGAGCTTTGGCAGTTCCGCTTAATTTTAGATTTACTGCTGATGAGATTTACAAGTGCACAGAGACGGCAGAGGCGAAAATTCTTATATATGGTCCAGAATTTCGTGAGAGGATAGAGGAGATAAAAAGCAGAAACAATAATATAGAGCATTTTATTTATGTTGGGCAACAATCGATAGGTGAATCGGATAGTTTTTATAAATTAATAACTCAACTTTCCCACTTGAGAAAAGCAATATGAACCTTGAAAAATGAATATAAAAAATCACGCTTATAATTAATTTAGAAAAGGAAAACCGCCGCGGTTATGGTATAATTGAATCATC
>JAQVDB010000084.1 GCA_028698525.1 Clostridia bacterium | reverse complement strand
ATTTTCTATTTTACCGGTCATTTATTAACCTCCCTTTCAACAACACATTTACATACTAAAACTCACATATATATTCTATATTATAACATTAATTGATGCAAACATGACTTATTATTAAATTTTAATGAAAGTTTTTCTTGCTAAAATCAATATATAATGTTAAAATTAAATTGTTTTTCATGGTAATATAAAAGGGAGGTGTTTCCATTGGCGAGAACATGTGAAATATGCAATAAAGGAGTTGCACATGGCTCTAAAGTAAGCCATTCAAATAAAAAATCAAAAAGGATATGGAGTCCTAACATAAAACGAGTAAGAGCAATTGTAGAGGGTAGTCCAAAAACTATCAACGTTTGTACAAAATGCATAAAATCAGGAAAAATTCAAAGAAACGTCTAAGCAAATATATTGAGCATATATTTGCTTTTTTATTTTTTAATCAACTATCTTATCATTTGAATATTTTCTTCAACAGTCTATTTAAGAATTTAGGTATCTTAAAATAATAAACTTTCATAGTACCACCTTCTCTTTTAATTAATATAATTTATACAACCTATATCCAATCCAAAGCATCAAACCCCCTAATATAATCAACCATAGCCATGATGGTGAACAGATAAGTATTAAAGCAGCACCAACAGCACATATCAGCAACCCTAAAATTTGCATAAATGTAAAATTTCTTTTCAAAAAAATACCCCCCTTTTGAGATAAATGAAAAGATAATATATAATCATAATACTCAATTGGAAGGTAAATTGACACAATTTTATCTATCTCGTGCTTTTATAACTAATAATAAGCCACTTCTTACAATGATTTGTGCTGTATCCGATTCTAAAAAATTACTTGTACCGCAAGGAAAATCTATTGGCAAAATGGCCTCTTCTATTTTATAATGAAGTCCCCTAGTTTGTTCTATGAAAACATCCCCTCCAAGAGGCAATAAAGAAATTAAATTTCCCATTTCTCCTTTTATGCTGACAATGCCATTTGCCACAAAAATCTCATTGTATTCATTTATCATTCTGATATCTATGCCCTGCCTGAACGGTCGGATCATTAGTAGAATATTTGCATATGTATGGTCAAACCTGCTGCCTATACAGCCCATCATGTCAATTTGTGACGGATTCATTTCTAGGGCATGGTCAACTGCAATATGTGTATCTGTTTTATCCTTTTTAGGTGGATATTTGACAAAGCTTATTCCCTTATTCTCATAATATTTTAAAACATGGTCAGATAGAGAATCCAAATCTCCTACTACTAAATCTGGCTTTATACCCATGTTATAAGCATGCACTGCTCCTCCATCTGCACAAATTATTTTATCGTAGACATTCTGATTTATAAGTTTTAAATGAAAATCATAATTTGTAATATCTCCGTTGGATATTATCAATATATTCATTCTGACATACCTATCCTTCAATCAGTTTTAATCTGTTTACTGTCTTTTTTATATCATCAGAATTAAATACAGCTGAGCCAGCAACTATCACCTGGGCACCGGAATCCACAACTTTCTTTATATTGGATTCATTGATACCACCATCTACTTGAATAAGAGTATTAAGTCGTCTTTGGCGAATTGTCTGGCTCAAATCTGATATTTTTTGATACATATTTGGAATAAAACTTTGTCCCCCAAACCCGGGATTTACAGTCATAATCAATACCATATCCAGGTTATTTAATGTGTAGTCCAATACATTTAATGGCGTAGCTGGATTTAAAGCTATACTAGCTTTTATATCATGCTGCTTTATATGATTTATCAATCTATCCATATGAGTTACCGCTTCAGCGTGTACTGTGATATTATATGGTTCCAGCTCTATAAATCTGTCAATCATCTGTTCGGCATTGCTTATCATCAGATGTACATCCATAGGCATATCAGTATGCTTTTTGATCGCTTCTATCACAGGAATAGCAAAAGAGATGTTGGGCACAAAATGTCCATCCATAACGTCCACGTGGAGCATTTCGCAGCCTGCCTCTTCTACCTTTCTTATCTCTTTAACCAAATATCCAAAATCCGCTGATAATATTGAAGGTGATATTTTTACCATTTATTCATTCCCCCTATAGCTATTTCCTCCATAAAATCCTTATATCTTTTATATCTTTTACGACTAATCTCGTTATCCTTTACTGCTTGTTTTATTGCACATCCGGGTTCATGCATGTGTGAACAGCCTTTAAATCTACACAATGGGATATACTTTCTAAAATCTATAAAATAACACTGGAGTTCTTGGCTGTCTATATCGGCTAAATCCAAACTACTAAAACCCGGAGTATCAACTATAAAACTATCATCATATACTTTTATCAGTTCACTATGCCTTGTAGTATGTTTACCTCTCCTTATCTTTTTACTTACCACGCCGATTTCCATGATTTCTTTCCCAGCCAGCCTGTTCAATATAGAAGATTTCCCTACTCCTGATTGTCCTGCTAGTACAGTCGTACATCCTTTAAATTGTTCCCTTAATTGTTGAACCCCTATATTTAACAATAAACTCGTAGCAATTACATCATATCCTATATTTCTATATATTTCAGTTATTTGATTTATTTCAGATGATGTTGCCAGGTCAATTTTATTAACCACTATTACAATATCTAAACCGGATTTTTCAGCAAAGACAAGCATTTTATCTAATAAATATAAATTAGCATCCGGCTCTCTCATTGTAACCACAATTGCTACCTTATCTATATTAGACACTCTCGGCCTTTTCAATATATTTCTCCTCGGCAAAATTTTTTCTATCGCCCCTTCTGATAGCCCATCTTTACTCTCGGAAATTATATCCACCTCAACTCGGTCTCCTATAACAGGCGACTGCTTATCTTTCCTGAATCTACCTCTGGCAGTGCATTGTACAATCATATCTTGCCCGGTTACTTTTACGTAATAAAACCCTCCAATCCCTTTTATTATTATGCCCTGTTTCCTCTTCAGATACTTCACCTCCTACCTATCCATATCTATATCTTCATTTATATAACATTCATCGCTATCATCAATATAAACCTGTATAGTAACTATCCCTTCTCCCGATATCACAAGATTTAATTTCTTTTGGTCAGGGGTATGCATTTTATTGTGAATCTCTTTTATATTACCATCCTTGATTTGTAATACTCTAACCCTATATTCCTGTTCCATATTATCAGGCAGTTGTATCTCCAGATTTTTCTGAGGAAGTTTTCCAGTACTCACATACACGTCAATAGGAGTATTCATTTCAACATAAGTTCCAGGTTCAACCCCTTGCTCAACAATAATGCCTTCAGGATAAGCAGTAGTATTTTTAGCAATACTTCTTCCTAACCTCAAATTTTGTGATGCTAAAAAGTCTTCTACTTCATTCAATGATTGTCCTATGAGATCGGGAACTTTTGTCTTTGTATCTTTAGGCCCTTTGCTGATTTTAAAATCGATGCTTGTCCCTTCTTCTACACTGATACCCTCTTTTGGATTTTGTTCAAATACATAGTTTTCAGGAATTGAATTGTTGTGTTCATTTTCTATTTTGCCAGGGATCAATCCTTTTTGTTTTAGCAAAATAATTGCATCTCTCTCGGTCAAACTTGTTATTTTGGGAACTAATATAGTGCTTGGACCCATACTGACAACAACTTTTACATCAGTACCTTTTTTCACTTTGGCATCTTTCTCTGGATCTTGACTTATGATTGTTCCTTTTTCATATTCTTTATCATAGGCTCTTTCCTTTATTACAATATTCAATCCTTTTTGTTCAAGTAGCTCTTCGGCTCTTTGTTCGGTCAATCCTATTAGTTCTGGTACATCTACTTCTTCTACATAATAATAGTTTTCATATATAGCCCTAACTATAAAAATACTCATAGCTATCAATATTATTATTATCGATGATATAAAAATAGCCCTCATAATTTTATTTTTATTCTTTTTACGCTTTTTAGCTCTACCTTTAGTATCATTAGAATCTACAGGTTTCATTATTCTTGTCGGCGCATCAGAATTATCCGGCTTTATCACAAAATCTCCTTCCGGATCCCTGATAAACTTTTTGAGATCTACACACATCTCTTGTGCAGTTTTATATCTTATATCCTTGTCCTTTCTAGTAGCTTTTTCAATGATATCCCGCAGGGATTTTGGGATATCATCTACCATATCATCAGGTATTTTTATCACATCATTTATATGTTTTAATGCAACAGAAACTGAAGTTTCTCCCTTGAAAGGAACAGTCCCAGTTACCATTTCATATAGTACTATACCCAATGAATAGATATCAGTCTGTACATCCGTATATATACCCCTAGCCTGTTCAGGTGAAAAATAATGCACTGATCCCATTATGTTGGAATTGTTTAAGGTTATAGTTGATGCATTTAACATCCTTGCTATCCCGAAATCTGCTACTTTGACTATGCCCTCTTCTGTAACTACGATATTTTGCGGTTTTATATCTCTATGTATTACATCATTCTTGTGGGCATGAGCCAATGCTGAGCAAATCTGTAAAGCAATGTTTACCGCTTCCTCAGGATCTAACTTGCCCCTTTGTCTGATTATCTGTTTTAGAGTACTGCCCTTTATATACTCCATTACAATATAATAAATATTACCTTCTTGACCTACATCATAAACATTCACTATGTTAGGGTGTGAAAGTCTGGCTGCAGATTGAGATTCTCGATTAAACCTTTCAACAAATTCTTGATCACATGTATATTCAGATCTGAGAATTTTTACAGCTACGTATCTATTCAATAGATGACACTTGGCCTTATAAACTATAGCCATACCTCCATCGCCGATTTTTTCGATAATCTCATATCTGTCCCCTAATAATTTGCCAATCATGCTTTCACCTCGCTTTTCACTACACAACCATTGCTCGTTACAGCAATCACAGTAATGTTATCGTAACCACCGTTTTTATTTGATTGATTTATCAATTGTTCTACAAATTTATCCAAACTATCAGTGTTCTGATATATATAAATTATATCCTCTTTACTTAACATGTTGGTGAGACCATCAGTACATAGTAACAATACATCTTGATGATTAAAAT
Organism: Clostridia bacterium; assembly: GCA_028698525.1. NCBI lineage: Bacteria > Bacillati > Bacillota > Clostridia > Clostridia bacterium. The sequence goes on along the minus strand of JAQVDB010000084.1, from coordinate 1,629 downwards.
CATGCTCTGTTAAGTCAACTTCTATGTCAGACTCTGTTCCTAATGCCCGTGTTATTAAATTCTTTTGAGGGTGATTTTCTGCCTCCATTGGACTTATAGTTCCATTATTCAATAGCTCTTGTACAAGTGAATGGTCTTTCGTTAGCTGAATTATATCTTTTTCCCTTATTATATAACCTCTGCTGTCCCCTACATGAGCTAACAATATTTTATCATCAATATTCAAAGCCATTGTAAGTGTAGTACCCATCCCACTATAATCCTCATTAGAATTTGCAAGATTGTACACATAAGTATTAGCTTGTTTTATCCACTTTTCCATACATTTAAGAATATTGTTAACCCCTGACTTAATTATTGTAGAATAATCGTTATTTACTTGTTCAACAATATTACTTACAGCACCATAACTTGCAATATTTCCGGCTCTATGCCCTCCCATTCCATCAGCTACAATAAAAATACCTTTTTGATCATCGGTATAAAGATAATCTTCATTTTTCTTCCTTACCAGTCCTCTATGGCTGGCATAACTAACTAACATATATCCACCCCCAATAAATTAACGGGTTTTTTTATGTGTCTTCTCCTAAGCTGACCACAGGCAGCATCAATATCGCTCCCTAATTCTCTCCTAACAGTAACAACAATACCCTGCGCTTTTAATATTCTTTGAAACCTATTTATTGATTCTAATCCGGGCTTTTCAAATTTTTTCTCTTTAACACTATTGATGGGAATAAGATTAACGTGAAAAAGTCCTCCTTTTAACAAATCCGCCAATTGATGGGCATGTTCCTTTAAATCATTGACACCCTTTATTAAAATATATTCAATAGTTACTCTTCTGTGAGTAATATCTATATACTGTTTGCAAGAATCTAAAACCCCTCTGATATTATATCTTTTATTTATAGGCATAAGCAAATTCCTCAATTTATCATTTGGAGCATGGAGAGAAATTGATAAATTTATAGGAATGCCTTCTTGGGATAATCTTAATATACCTTCCACCAAACCACAGGTGGACAGCGTTATATTTCTCATCCCTATATTTAGGCCTTGCTCATCATTTATCAGCCTTATAAATTTAATCACATTATCATAATTGTCAAAGGGTTCACCACTTCCCATAAGCACTACATTTGATATCCTTTTTCCATGTATTTGTTCTTGCATCATAAGCACTTGGTCAACCATCTCTCCAGGGGTCAAATTTCTTATCCTTCCTTCTATCCCGGAAGCACAAAATGAACACCTCATGCGACAACCCACCTGAGTAGAAATACACCCTGTATATCCGTGCTTATAATTCATCAATACACTTTCTATGATATTTTTATCCTTCAATTCAAATAGGAACTTTGTAGTATCATCAATTTTTGAATGTAATATCTTTAAAACACGGGCAGAATTTAATATATACTTTTCCTTTAAAGCCTCCCGGATATATACAGGTATATTTGTCATCTCATCAAAAGAATGGATTCCTTTATAAATCCATGAAAATATCTGATCACTTCTATATTTAGGTTCTCCCATTTCAGCAACTAATTCATATATATCCTGCCTATCGAAATCCTTTATAATAAACTCACTCAAATCAACTATCCTCCATACTATATTACT
>JAQVDB010000083.1 GCA_028698525.1 Clostridia bacterium | reverse complement strand
CAAGTTCTCTCATTTTCATGTGATAAGCACCGAACCTCATCATGAGGCCCACTGCCAATTTCACATCATTGCTTTTACATTCTTCTATTATCTCTTTTGATTGCTCAATTGTCAATGCAATAGGTTTCTCAATCAATATATGTTTTTTGGCCCTAGCAGCCTTGATAGCCTGGTTGTTACCAGTTTTGCTCCTTTGTCTTTCAGTTCACCTATTTTGTCTGCATATGTCGGAAGGTTGTCTTTTGTTGCAAAGTTTCTCTGATTTTCAGGCATTGTGAGTTCTCCTAGATAAAATCAATTATGATGGAAGTAATAAAGGGTGGGCTGGTGTTTAGTTGGATATTTGAAATTCAATCAAAATCAAAGATTATAAATGGATTTTCAAAAAACATATTTACCGCCAATAAACCAGCACCTTTGAGTTTAACATCGTGCTGCAATTTAGAATATACAAGCTCTATTCTATTTAAATAATGGGCGAATGCAGTATTAGATATTATCTTTTTTATCTCCCCTATCAAATTATCACCCAAATCGATAATATCTCCGCCTATAATGATAGCCTCAGGATTAAACGTATTTATGATATTCAATACCCCTGCAGCTAAATATTTTGCTTCTCTTCTTATAATATCTATAGCTACCTGATCTCCTTCAGCAGCTGCATCTCCAATATCCTTTAGAGTAATATCTTGTTTTTCTATCTGTTTTAACACTGTATTTCCATTAAACTTTAGTATCTTTTGTACCTGATTTATGATAGCTTTTTTGTTAGCCATGACTTCTAGACAGCCTCTATTGCCACAGTTACAGACAGGTCCATTGACATCTACCGTAATATGTCCTATTTCCCCTGCTCCTCCAAAAGCCCCATTGTATATCTTATCATCTAATATTATGCCTTCACCTATTCCTGTATTCACCTCAAAAAACACAACACTATGGTATGAGCTATATCTTTTGATCAATTGTTTCTCTGCTAATGCTGCTAATTGAGAGCCATTTTCTATATATACAGGAACATCAAATTCCTTTTTGATGAGATCAAATAAATTGACATTTCTTAAATGAGGATATACCGTAGATGATAATATGACTTTTTTATTATAATCTATTATACCTTCTACGCTTATCCCTATGCCAAAAATCTTTTTCTTATTTATCCTGCTTTTTTCTAAAAGTTCTTGTATCAAATCTATTATCTCTCTTGATAATTCATCATTGGTATACTCCGTCTTTATAAATTCTTTTTCTGTCATTTGAATAACATTTAATTCAATATCAAATATACCTATTTTCAAAAAGTTTACAGCTATATCTACCCCTATAAAAAAACCACATCTATCATTCAAGGAAAGCAGTATTGGCTTCCTGCCGCCTTTGGATGTGCCTTCCCCTATTTCTATTACTACACCCTCATTAAGCAAAAGTTGTGTCAAATCTGATATAGTTGTTGGGCTAAGCTTGGCTATTTTAGCTAGTTCCGCTCTTGATATTATCTCTTTTTTCCTTATTAATTTTAATATAGTAGTAAGATTTGTTATCTTGATTAGTTTTTGATTTTTTATCTTCTGCATTAAATAAACATCTCCAAAGCTTCGTTTGTCCACTGGTCTTATTAATGTGTATTCTACATATCTTAATAAAATCCTTCTTTTTTTAAATATTCTTCCAAATTTAATTTTATTTTTAAACAACACCTATATACTTATAATATCAAAAAGAATAATGCCTTTGTAAGGACATTATTCTTTTTGATATTACAATTCAGCTAAATCTTTCAAAAGTTTATTTGCTTCTTTAACAAGGGCTGTTCCAGCTTTTGGATCAAGCCTACTGGTAGTCGCAGTTTTAATTTCATAACCTCCCTGGCTAAATGCCTCCTCCGTAGGGACATAACCAATATAATCATTGGCCAATCCGAAAATAATAGTATTTTTAAAAGGAGAATTATCTATAACTTGGATTCCATATTCCACAAATGCTTCACCCGGGAAAGTTACTATAGCACAATCTCCTAGCTGCACTGCTTGTATTACCGTTTCTTCATATTCTTTGCCTATATTGGCAAGCTTTAGCACTTCTCCAGCCCCTATTTTAGGATCTAACCCGTGTGCACTGATAGGTCCGCTGGCCTTTTTTAATGTCTCTTCAGCTTGATCTATCATTTCTTGGGTAATTTCCCTCAACGGCAATTTTATTTTCCTGTAAATTGTTTTTATTTTTAGTTCATCTTCTACCTCTATTTGATCGATCAATCTTATCGCCGTCTTTGCTAAACCGTTGCCTACTCTTTCCGCCTCTTCAAAACATGGGTTGAACTCTTTTTTAGTGTCATATGATGTTAAGTTCCCTTGCGCACCATTTGCATAAAATACAACTATATCCTTGCCATATTTGGATTTGAGGCTTTCAGTAAAGTAATGAACAAAATCTCTAGAATAAAGAAGGCCTTCTCCACATAAAGCCGTAAGATGTGATGTGTAATTTACCATCACTCCTTTTATATTGCAATCTTTGTCTGTAATTTTGAATATATTTAAATCCGGAAATGTTTCTGGCCCTACTATCCTTTCGATATCATCAGGGTCATAGTCTTCGAAAACCATTTTAAATGAACCATCTTTTAATATTATTCTTCTGTTAAAACTATAGTCAGGTTCTTCTACTTTCCCAAACCCTATCTTACAGTCAAACATATTTTCATTGGCTTCTATTACAGTTTTTGATACCTTATCAATTAAGTCCGCCCTATAGTTATCTATATCCTCTATCTCTTTCTTGTCATTCATAAATGCTTTTACTACATTAGGGCCGCTATGGGTATGGGTAGCATTTATCGTTATATTTTCTTTTTTTATTCCTGTTGCCTTTTCAACCCTAGTCTTTATAGCATCACAGTCTTCCCCAAAAATAGCTAGTAGATCCAATCCGATAAAGGCAACTTTCTGTCCCTCGTTATCGAGTATTACAACATTAGCTTGTAGATCATCGTGTACACCTTTAGCTTTGTTATCTTCCCTGCCATTCCCTCCAAGGGCAACCCCCAAAGGTGGTGTTATTATAACTTCCGTCAATCCCGCTTTCATATCATTTACATCTCCTTATCATTTAAACTAAAATACTTTCTCCAGTGGACTAATTAATAGTTTCTACATTTCTTCCAAAAATCCTTCTTTATTATGAATTTTTTAATCAATCTTTAATTTAAACCTTCTACAGCCCAAAAAGGAACGAAATAATTTCCATCTATCCTATTTTATCATATAATTTAGTAAAATAATCCCTTATTCCATCTTGGATTTTTTCAGGAACTGGTGATTTATAATTCTCAGTCATCTCACATACTTTTTGGTGGGCATTTTTCAACATGGATTCCCCTTTATCCCATTCTCCCGAAAGATCTAATATTTTACTTTTGAAGAACTCATTGCTCCTCAAATTTTTTAAAGTAAGAGGGTCTGCGAGAAAATTGCCCCCTGGACCTGCTTCCTTTATGCTGTTCATGGCCTCAAGCAGGTTGTTTGTATGTAATCCTTTTGACAGATATTTGGAAATATTTAACCATTCATTTTGTATTATCATCATCTCTGCCGACATCCCGTTTGCATTATAGCAGGACCCTATCCCTGCAAGTAAATCTGCTCCCATGCTTTGTGCAGCTAGCATGAAAGTCATGCCTTCAGCACCGCTCTGTTGGTCATACCTATAGGTCATAGAACCGCCGCATTCTAACGCTACAGGTATGTTGTAGGACTGAGCCAGCTGTGCTGTGCCTACCTTCCATAAAACCTTCTCAAATGTATAATACATATCATATCCTGTCCTCATATTACTCATCGATGGTCCAAAGGCATATATAAATGGATTCCCTGGATTTATCATTTGAGTCAAAGCCGCCACAAAGATGTTTTCCACATTGCCTAGTAAAAGAGTACCATCTTTAGAATAGGGGGAGGTAGTACCTGACATAGGACAAATTGTAGGTATAACCGGAAAATTATATCTACAAGCCTCGATAAGCAGTTCTCCATTTAATTGGTTTAATACCAATGGTGAAACAACTGCTACGGCTATTGTCATCAAGCCACTGTTCTTTATGCTGCTACCTGGATTCACTATACTAGCTATATCCAACCACTGTTTCAAGCTTTGACGGGATGTGGCATAAACAAAATAATGTTTATCATGATTTAGTAAATGCTCTTCCAATGCTCTATAACTTGAAGTGGGGTCATCAAAGTCAGTAACTGGGAAATCCATTCTGCTCATAGCTATAACATCATCCATTTTCTGTGCCAATATAGTGTGTTTTCTTATATCCTCTAGACAAGGTCTTCTAGGTATACCCGATTCATAATCTATTATCCAGGGATCTGTAACGATGGCTAGGCAATATTGCCCGCCATCGCCAACTCTATGTGACTTTCCACTCAATCCTCTTATGTCAAAACTTATAGGCATATTGGAAAGCAGTTCGTTGAGCAAAGTCTTAGGTATTTTTATTATCTGATTTACATCATCTACTATAGCTCCCTCACTTTTAGCAATCTTTAATATATCCTTGTGGGTAACCTTGAAACCGATATTCTCTATTATATCCTGGCTACATCTTTTAATCTCCTCTATCTGGTTTTGACTCAGAAGTTTCATCAAAATATCCTCCTATTTAATCAATCTCTTAAATCCGCTAAGTGCTATAGGTCCTCGTAATGTATTCTCCACATCACCTGAAACAATAGCATGGGAGATTTCAGCAAATACTTCTTCAATTGCTTGCCCATATTTAGATATTATCTCTTCAGTGTGGGCTAAAGTTACGTATATAGAACCTGCTGCCAAAAAACCCCGTTCCAGCATAAGCTGTGTATACAATGTTCTCAATTGTTCTGACAGCTCATGGTCAAATTTGAATGTAGCTAGACAAGGATATCCATCCTCCACACATATAGGCAGGTTGTATTTTTCTCCGTATTTCCTCCAATATCCTTTGACCATATTCCCTATCTTCTCTGCATGTAGAGGAACATCAGTCTTTTGCATCTTTTTAACCGCTGCTAATGCAGCTGTAGGTCCTATGCTTTCGGTCCAATAGGTACTGCTGATAAAGGACGAATGTGCGCCATCCATAGCTTCCTTGGTTCCTATCACTGCCCCGATAGGATATCCATTGCCTAGGGACTTTGCAAAGATAGCCATGTCTGGATTTATTCCAAGTCTTAAATGTGCCCCTCCGAAATGCAATCTCCATCCTATTGTAATCTCATCAAAAATCAAAAGTGCACCACATTTATGAGCTTCATCTTTTACAAACTCAAGAAAACCAGGTTCAGGATCATTATGTCTACAAGGCTCCATTATCACAGCAGCCAATCTATCACCATAGTTATCTATTATATTTTTGAATTCATCCCTTCTGTTGTACCTGAATGGAATGGTAGTATTTCTTAATTCCCTGGGTACACCTAATGGTTCTAATCCTGGAAGCAGATGACCTCTTAATGCATCATTTTCCCCAAGATTGGCTGCTAGATACCAATCATGCCACCCGTGATATCCACATACTGCTACTACAGAGCGGTCAGTGGTAGCCCTTGCAATTCTCACAGCAACAGCGGCTATTTCCCCACCACTCCGTGCAAATCTGACCTGTTCAGCCCATGGATGAATTTCGCATAATAGATCTGCCAGCTCAACTTCTTCAGGAGGGTTTAAAGTGGACATATTGCCCAAGTTTATTCTTCTCTTCACAGCTTTATTTACATGATAGTCGTTATATCCAAGGAGACAAGCGCCGATACCGTTAGAATACATATCATAGTAATGCCTTCCATCTAGGTCCCAAACTTCACATCCTCTCGCCTCTTTAAAGTAGGGAGGCCATTGTTCCGGGGCCATGTTTTCAGGCCTCTTGCTCAAAAGTTGAGTCCCTCCGGGTATCCTGGTCTTTGCATATCTATATAGCTCCTGTGTCCGTGTCCCTTTATCATCATTTTTCCCTAAAAGCCTCATCCCATTGCTGCAGAAAATATCTTGGATATCTTGTTCATTAGCACAAAACTGTTCACATGCCTGCTTCAAAGCTCTTAACGACTCAATGCCTACCAGAATGGGATTAGGATTTCCACCAATAGAGCTAAATTCCCAATTCACCGTATCCTTCTGTAACCATGCAAATCCATCCCCAACAGTAACACATCTTCCCCTAATCTGGGATATTGGGAAATCGCTGCCCCACATCAGCTTCTGAGGACCGAATTCGTTTAAGATCGCTGTTATAGATTCGGATTCACATATTCCCGATACGTCAAACCATACATTTTGCAACCCACTTAAAGATTTTATGCCTTTTATAGTATTGTAGAAGTTAAAACCTCGTCCCCCATGTGCAAGCACCAATTTCATGTTAGGATATTTTTTACACTTATCCATTATCTCTTTTTGGTTTTTAACGTCAGATAAAGCTCCATCTTTAACTAAATGCAGCATTATTATAGCCTCATATTCATCAGCTAACCCCCAGGCCCAATCAGGTAAATATTCAGATATATCAGCTTGATTTGTGGGTTTTTTATCGCTTAATAGATGATAAGGTTTTAATCCTACTATTTGACTATTCTCTAAGTATTTTTCTGCTTCTTTCCTGGTCATATGAGGAGATATCAGTATAAGGCCTTTGCTAGTTGTCTGCCCTTTTAACTGCTCTATCAAATAATCATTGCATTTTTGCACGTCACAGCAGGA
>JAQVDB010000082.1 GCA_028698525.1 Clostridia bacterium | reverse complement strand
AGTTTTTGTTATTCTTCCTCTTGATTTTTATCACCCTTGAGGTTTTGAATTTCTTTTTTAATAGCCTCAAGCTGCTCTTCCAGTATGCTCTGCTGCTCCATCAGCATTTCTTCTTGATTATATGGTACGCTTGCAGGACTATCGTATCTAGCCCATCTTGGCAAGCCAGTAGCATAATACATATTTCTATATCCTCTACCTCGTCCCATTCCATATCTCGGGTAAAAATTAGCAAATCCAGGTCTATTATATCCTGCACAATAACCTGCACCTCTACCTGTCATGGGACCCATACCAGCAGGACCTGTTCCATCTCCACCTGGCATAAGCATTCACCTCCTTTTTGTTGTTATGGGCGTATGCCCTTTATGCTTAGTTTAGCATTGTTTTGGGCATATGTCAATAACCTTTTTTGTATTTTGTGATATGATTACAATACAACACATAAAACATAATTATTTATTAACTAAAATCTGCTCAAATAAATACATCAGTTTATATAAAAATACAAAAACTTTATAAATAAATTGAAATATTAAATTTGAATAAAATAAAAAAGGGGGGAAATTTTATGAAACGGGATTTTGATAAATATATTTTACTAAATATTAGAAAAATTGTGATTTTAATAGCGGCATGGTTTATATGTGTAATACTACATAATGCAGTATACAGGTTGTTGTATAATTATTATAGCGCAAACAACTCTGATGAAGCATTTTTCTTTATAATAGCGATGATAGTTATTCCGGCATATGCAATTATTTCTTTAATTTATACTATAATCAAAAAATTAAACAAAAAAAATAAAAAAGTTTAACGAAAAGTTAAACCTTTTTATTTTTTGACACCCCGTAAATCTTCAGCTTTTATATTATCCAGCATCTTGGAGTCAAATGAGTATGTATTTTTGTTTTTCTCTCTATGGATTTCAAATGCATGATCTATCAATCTGTCAATTAGCTCTTTGTATTTGATGCCCTTGGGCTCCCATAAATAATATGAAAAAGAACCAGGGATGGTGTTTATTTCATTTACATATGGTTTCATATCCTTCTCATCCAGTAAGAAGTCTATCCTGGCCACCCCACGTCCATCTATTGCACGAAAGGATTGGAGTGCTAAATCCTGTATCTCTTTTGTCAATTCTTCCCCTATAGGTGCAGGTATTTTCCTCTCGGAACCCTTCATGCCTTTCGAGCTATTCCCTCTGATGTATTTGTCCTCGTAGCTTAAAAAATCTTCCCAGGATATAGGCTGTTCACATACAGAGGCTTCTATATTATCATCATATCCTACTACGGAACAGTTTATCTCTATAGGCTTATCTATGCCTTGTTCCACCACTATTCTTTTATCGTATCTTATCGCAATCTCTATACCCTTCTCCAGTCCCTTTCGATCTTTAGCTTTGCTTATGCCTATGCTGGAACCTAGATTAGCCGGTTTGACAAACATCGGATAGCTCAGTTTTTCCTCTATCATATCGAGTATGCCCTGTTTATCCTTTTGATATTCTGATCTTAAAAACCAATCGTATTCCAATATTGGAATATCATTTCCTTTAAACACCGACTTCATCACAATCTTATCCATGCCCACCGATGCTGCTAATATTCCCGGGCTCACATAAGGTATGTTTGCAAGTTCTAACAGCCCCTGCAAAGAACCGTCCTCTCCATTCAATCCGTGCATCGCAAGCACTACCGCATCCAACTTTATAGAGGATGGCTTGCTGAAAAGACCTGATCTTTTAGGCATAACCACCAAGGATTGATCGGTGGGATCGGGGGATATATATGTCTTATTTACATCCTTTCTTATCCGGTCAAATTCCTTGAAATTCTCTATATTTAAAAGCTTTTCCCCGGTAAACCATTCCCCATCTCGCGTTATATATATAGGAACAACATCATACTTTGTTTTATCCATATTCTCAATAAATTGATGGCCTGTAACGATAGAAACTTCATGCTCTACCGTCCTACCTCCAAAAATGACTGCAATCATCTTTTTATTCAATCTCTCCACTCTCCTTTTACTCACTCATTATAATTGTCTGGCAAGTCATTTTCAAATAAAACTACATCTCCCGGTGCTGCAATTGTAGAAAGCTTTTGGGCAGCCTCATCCAATGAGGAAACTACAAAAATCCTGTCTTGGGGATAATCGGATAGCTTAAGCCCCTCCAGCATCGGCCTGGACCTGTTCTCCCCTACCAGTATAGCATAATCACAGGCCTGGGCTATATACTGTCCGAACTGTCTATTGTATTCATATTCTTCCTGCCCTAACTCAACCATACCGGGAGTTATTATTATCTTGTTTCCTCCTTCAAACTCCTTCAATACATCTAAAGCCATCTTGGAGCCCACAGGATTAGAATTAAACGCATCATCTATTATCGTGATTCCGTTATTACCTTTCATAAGCTGCAACCTGTGAGGTATAGGCTGAATCTTGTCTATGCCCTCCCTTATCTGTTCAGGAGACAATTCAAAATGTATAGCAGCACATACCGCTGCCAATATGTTGCTGATATTATGAAGACCTAATAAATCTGTCCTGCATCTTATTCTATTGTCTGCATATACCAAATCAAACTCCTGGCCGTTTGCCCCAAATTTTATGTTCTCTGCTTTCACATCAAAATCATGGTTTCCCGTACCAAATATAGTTTTGTCTATATCAGTGTTTTCTGCCAGCTTTAGACAGTATTCATTGTTCCCGTTAAATACTGCAAAACCTGAACCAGGCAAACACTCTATCAATTCATACTTGGTATTTTTGATATTTTCTATCGTCTTAAAAGTCTCCAAATGTTGGGGGCCTATAGATGTGATTATCCCCACTTCGGGAGAAACAAGATCACACAACGTTTTTATATCTCCTATATGTCTTGCACCCATTTCGGTGACAAATATTTCATGCCCTTCGTCTAGCTGTTCTCTAATCACTTTTGTGATACCCATAGGAGTATTATAGCTTTCAGGGGTAACCAACACATTGTACTTTTGGGACAATATGGTACCCAATATAAACTTGGTACTGGTTTTCCCGTAGCTTCCTGTTATGCCCACAACTTTTAATCCGGACATAGCCTTTATTTTATCCTGGGCTGACTTGAAATAATACACTTTTACAGCCCATTCAACAGGGAAGTTTACAGTGTTGGCGGCCAGCACTATAAAAGGAGCGAGCAAATTGAATATGGAAGCGATAATTATAAAATATACCATATTTACATTTATAACGTAATTTGCCTGGGTCAAAAGCATAAAAAATAATGCTAAAAAAGCTATCAATAAAACCCATACCGTGAACAGCAGCCTTTTGACTCGGGCTGTGAATACCAATTGCTTTTTTACCTTTTCCGGTTTATATCTAAATACAAGCAACAAATTAAAAGCAAACCACGCAGCTATAAATGTGTATATGATATATATATTTCCAAAGATACCTACTATATATCCCAATACAACCACTACTGCAGAATAAAATAGGTTGAACAGAAACACAGTGCTGGTATTTTTGTTTATCCATTTAATATATTGTATGTTTTTATATCCTTCTAATTGAAGCATATGTATAAATTTCAAGTATTGTTGCCACTGCCTGATCAAAAACGGTACCATAGCTGCTAAAATTATCATAAATCCATAATCCATTGTCTACTCCCCTTCTAAAAATCTGAATGTTATTATCATAAACCTGCCGAACTGATCTAGATAAGAATAGTGTCCTGCATCTTCCAATACAACTAGCCCTGAATCCGGAATCTCTCTTTCCATTATTTGTCCAAATTCCACCGGAGTATCTTTATCCTTCTCCCCCCATATCAGCAGTGTAGATGCTTTTATCTTTGCAAGATATCCTTTCAAATCTTGATTTACCACCTTGACGAATATCTTCCTCATCACCCCTTGGGTTTGCTTGTAATCAGAAGAACCGTATTTTTTATAGAAATCTTCCAAATCCTTCCCGGGATGTACCAGGGTATATATCTTTTTCATCATTTTAAATTTATACACTTTAAAATAGTATCTCCAACCTCTCTTGGGGATCAGCCCTGCACTATCCACCAAAATCAACTTATTGATATGTTGAGGATATTTTGCCGATAGCACTATGCTTACCCTGCCTCCAAATGAGTGTCCTATCAAATTGATCTTATTAATCCCCATCTTCTTGATAAATGCAACCACCATGTCTGCATAATCCTCAACACCCCATACCTGATCTGGAGCAGGGGTGTTTCCAAAACCGGGAAAATCCAGTGAGTATACCCTGAACCTCTCCGCCAACTGCCTAAAAACCGGGGCAAAAGCCTGTGTGCTTGCACCCCACCCGTGCAATAGAAGTACATCCTCCCCTTCCCCTTCTACCTCATAAAATATATTCAATCCATCTATATCTACGTACATGCAATTTTCCCCTTTGATAAAACTTTTTGTATAATTTTCTGCTTACTATTATAACCGAAAAAAGAAAAACCTGATCTATGTATTACTTTATGTACAATAAAGTAAAATCCGTCATATTAATTATTATAACTGAAACAGCTTAAAAATAGTATGGTTAATTTAAAATTAAAGAATTTTACCAAAATCAAGGATATTATATCATATGAGCATGCTACACTGAAGTTAAAAATAACAACGCAAATTTATATAATATGCTTTAAAAGTTGCAATTTAGCTGCACTTTTTTATATGTTTCTGTTAGAATATAATCATCAATATGTTCCATTCGTGGTATTGTTACACTTACAAATATACAGAGCAGTACCGGGAGAATATAATACCTTCCGTGCTCCGCAATCTACCGCACTGGCTATATACAAATACAATGTATAGTGCGGCACATTAGTCGCAGCTCCAGGTATTATATTCTCCCTCAACCAAATTTAGATTAACCACTGAACAGGGACTTGTATGCAAGATAAATGAACTGCTTATAAACATTTGGCTTATAAAACTTAACGAACGTAATGTAGAAAATGCCAGTTTAACTTTCCCTGTTTGAGCGTAAGCGAGTTTAGGATTAATACACCCAACAGGAACATGCATCGATAGTTATATTTTCTAAATATCTTTAAAGGGAGGAAAATTAATAGTGGATGAATTGATTACAGTACAATGGAAAAATGATAAGCTTGTTTTGTTGGATCAAACCCTACTTCCTAATCAAGTTGTATATGTGGAAATAGACAATGTACAGGATGTATGGGATGCTATAAAAACTATGAAGGTAAGAGGTGCACCTGCCATAGGGGTTACCGCTGCATATGGTTTTTATATAGCTGCGTTAAACGCACGAGATACTAGTTTTGAATATTTCTGGGAAGATGTTAAAAAAAGTTCAGATTATCTCGCCACTTCCAGGCCTACAGCTGTAAACTTGTTCTGGGCCCTTGAAAGGATGGAAAAAAAAGTTGTTGAGTTAAAGGATATACCTATACAAAACATAAAAAAAGCTCTTTTTGAAGAGGCAGTTGCCATCCATAAAGAGGATGAAGATATAAACAGAAGGATAGGAGAAAACTTTCTCACTTTGCTTAAAGATGGCATGGGAATCCTTACCCATTGTAATGCCGGGGCTCTCGCTACTACAAAATATGGAACAGCAACATCACCCTTTTATCTTGCAAAGGAAAAAGGAATAAACTTAAAAATATATGCAGATGAAACGAGGCCTAGACTACAAGGCTCACGACTTACAACTTTTGAACTGTACAGAGCAGGAATAGATGTTACGCTAATTACAGATAATATGGCAGCTCTTGTTATGTCTCAGGGTAAAGTTGACGCTGTCATCGTAGGTTGTGACCGGGTAGCGGCAAACGGAGATACTGCAAACAAGATAGGCACACTAGGACTTTCAGTGCTGGCAAAATATTATGGGATACCATTTTTTATAGCTGCTCCTACACCTACTATTGATCTTAACACTCCTACAGGTCAAGAAATACCTATTGAGGAAAGGGATTCAAAAGAGATTACCTGCAGATTTGGAGTTTGGACTGCCCCTAAACAAGTAAAAACTTATAATCCTGCATTCGATGTGACACCTTATGAAAATATAACTGCAATAGTAACCGAAAAAGGTATCATTTATCCTCCTTATACTGAAAACCTTAAAAAGCTTTTTGAATGACATAAATCCCCTGATAGATTTTTCCTTCAGGGGTTTTTTGATCTAGATGCTCCTTCTTCCCACATTGGGTAGTTTCAAATGGGAAAAAATATCAAGATTGACATCAGAACATATGTTCGCTATAATAGAAATATATTCCATAGGACTATGTGTGGGGTGATTGCTAGCATGAATAAGCTGCATCCATATTATAAGATAGGTATAGATGCCCTACTCCCTACATATATTAAAGACAAAGGCGACTATACCCGTATAATTCTTAAAAATGGTGATACAGCATATATAGATATAAAAACTCGTTCTGCATTAACATCGCTTTCAAATATATTGTGTGTAGATCTAACAAGGATCAGGAAAAAATATTCTGATTTAATAGGACAGAAAAACCGTGTTCCTATTCCCTTATCCTTTGATCTCATACTGGTACCATTTAAGACACGCCAACCGGTTATAAAAAATGATAGCTGTCTCGGCTATATAAATTTTAGGAGCATAGAATGCGCAACCAAGATCAATTCTACTACCACTGAATTAAATTTAAAAAGCGGTATTACAATAGAAGTTTTAAGAAGTATATCATGTGTTAAAAAAAGACTGGCAGCAGCACAGCTGACAGCTCATCATTTTATTACAAACTCCACCTCTAGCAAGTTAGCATGTACGTACTTGAAGGAATACAGCAAAGAATATAATCAACCTGCAACAAAGGCCGATGTAGCATATATATCAAACAAGCTGAATCACATAATCTATAGGCTAGGTTTGGATTAATTTTATATTATGTTTGCCATGTTGTAATCAAAGTTTTGCAAGTTTACACATATATCCCTTTATGATAATATACTATTTATAATTAAATATATTGAAAACAAGGTGAATGCTGATATGGTTACACAAAGTCTTATAGAAATTATAGGCAAT
>JAQVDB010000081.1 GCA_028698525.1 Clostridia bacterium | reverse complement strand
AATCTGCCACACTATTATTATAAATATTAATGTATAGTGTGACACATTAAGTCGCATCTCCGGGTATTATATACTTCCTCAACGAAGTTTAAATTAATATCGAACAGGAACATATATATAGAGGGTTGTTGATTATCCAACAACATTATTTTATAATAAACAAAGGTGATAACCATGAATATAGCTGTAATAGATGCACAGGGTGCAGGTCTTGGAAAGACCATAATAAAAATGATAAGAAAACAAATCCACTACAAAGTTCACATAACGGCGCTAGGTACAAACGAATATGCCACTCAGAACATGCTTGATGCAGGTGCAAATCTAGGTGTAACCGGTGAAACCCAAATATGCAGTTTTTGCAAAGACGAAAAAATAGACTGCATAATAGGTCCTATAGGCATATTGTCCAGCGGAGGTATTAAAGGAGAAATAACCCCATCAATATCATTCTCAATATTTAATATGAACTGCAAAAAATACATAATTCCTTTGAAAAAACATGGGATCTATATTCCGGGTACTAGAAACCTAAAAATAAAGGAAATAATGCAAGAGATAGTATGGGATATAAAAAATAATATCAGCCCTTAACAGCTGATATATAATATGGCTCATTATTATCAATTCCTATCTCTATCTTGAAATAACCTTTCACATTTTTCACAGTTTAGACAAACTCAAGCATGTCAGACTTTTAAACCTTTGTTCGATTCAAAAAGCCTAACCACAAAAGGTATCAATACTAATTGTATGACAATCCCC
Source organism: Clostridia bacterium (assembly GCA_028698525.1). Lineage (NCBI taxonomy): Bacteria > Bacillati > Bacillota > Clostridia > Clostridia bacterium. Next base: position 6,440 of record JAQVDB010000081.1, on the reverse strand, counting down.
CACATAGAATTTACAAATGCCGAAGCAAGAAAAGCGCTCAACACAAACCTATCACCACCTGCGAACAATATTATGTAATTGGCAATACCCAGCACTACTCTACCTATCAACATGGAAAGTATCAAGGATATATATATATTATATCTCTTTTGCTTGTAAAAAAAACCTGCAAAAAAACCATATGCAGCCAGCTCGAAAGCCATAGAAACTGCTGTAGGAAATATAGGCGGCATGCCTGTCAACGCAGAATTCAAAAGTGGAGCAACAAGTCCAACTAAAATACCGTATTGTGACCCTAAAAAAAACCCACAAAGCAATACAGGTATGTGCATTGGAAGCAATGCGGCCCCTCCAACACCTGTCCAATGAAAAATATAGGGCAATATAATTGCAAATGCCAAAAATAGCGCCGCTTTTACCACATTATTAGTGTTAAACTTCATAGAACTTTCCTCCTTTTAAATAAAGTATAATGAAAATAAAAAAAGACAGAGCTTTAAACGCCCTGCCTTCGTGGCAATGTCGTACCTTTCCTAGTATAACATAATTTTCTTGCAAAAATCAATGGCTATTACTTAGCTGCATTCTACAGATGTGGACATATTTCATTCAAATTCTCAATGTAATATTAATATTAAAGATAGAAATTACTTTGAAGTGTTTTGTAGAATCGATAAACTACACCTCTCTAATTTGACACAACATCTAGATTTTTAAAGCATAATTTAATGATATAAAAAACTGCCCGAAAGGACAGTTTTACATATTATATATATATTTCTACTTCTTCTTTCTATCAAAAAATAAATTCTTTCCCCTTACTGCGATTGGGATACCATATATCAATTTTACATCTTCGCCTAATAGCTTAAGCTGGGCAGCTGTCTTGCCTGCACTAAACATCACCCGATTATCCGCTCTATCGTCAGCCGCGATACTCACTGCAGAACCTATTGCTATTCCCAAATCCGTTACATCAAAAGAACAGATTCCTCCATTTTTTGCATTTTCCGCACAATCCTTATACCCACATAGCCCACAGTATTGGACTCCCCTTGTTTTATATTTAGTTCCTATCAATACTATGGCCTGAGCATCTCTTATATTTTTAGCATCCCTTGCAAAAAAATCCACATCTTCTCTGTCAGCTACTTTTTCCATATGTCGGGCTAATTCATCCTTATCTTCACCTGTGAGCACCGCTGTTTCGATATTATCAATTCCCCTGCCTTTAGGCGCTGTCCTTGCTGCAGCACACATCCTCTCTGCCGTACGTACGGCAGAATTCATCTCCAGCTCCTCACTTTTATAAAACATTTATAATCCTCCCTACATAATTTTGAAAAACATTTAGTTATTATTTTAGTCTTTCTATCGCCTTATTACAGTAGTCTTGAGAGATGTCTATACCTAAATATCTACGTTTAAATTTTTTAGCCACTGCAGTAGTGGTCCCTACTCCGTTGAATGGATCCAAAACAATATCGCTCTGATAGCTGAATAATTTTATCACCCTTTTTGCAAGCTCTTCAGGGAACATGGCAGGATGTCCGTATTCTTTCATCTTTCTTTCAGGGGCTATCGACCATTTTGCTACCACCCACTCCTTGAACTCATCGGCTGTAATGTCTATATCTTCCTTTTTTCCCTCCTTTTTGAGGGTTCCCTTACAAAAAACCTCCAAAAACTCCCAGGTATATTTCAAATATGGACTAGACGGACTTTTCCATGAACCCCATGCAGTATATTTGCAATTATAATTATTCTTCTCCCATAAAATCTCCCCCTTCCACGACATCTTGTTATTGATGAAAAAATTGCTTATTATATGATGGCTAGGTATATAATCAGAAAAAAGAGGCTGGATATTTACTACTATACGTCCTCCAAACTTTAGTACTCTTATACACTGCCTAAATATAGCAAACAACTTATCAAAATAGTCCTCCCAGTAATGGTCGTCATCCTGACCTGTATAGTCCAATCCGAAATTATAAGGAGGTGAAGTAAATATCAAATCTATACAATTATCCGGTAACTTTTTAAGCTCGCTCTCGCTGTCCCCACAGATAATTTTATTCTGATACTCGTCTGGAAGCTCATTTTTGTCCCTTGAAAAATCGTTATCCCTTGTATAGTACATCTTATCTCTTTTTATTTCCTTTTTCTTCCTGTGTTTTACCTTTCTCTCTGCATTATAATTGGCATATATTCTTTTACTCCCTTTTATGTTATAGCTCTTTATAGCCTGGATTTTTTCCAACATTTGATCAAATAATCTTACGTTATGCGCCCTCTGCTGTTTGACAAAAGCTTTGAACTTTATAAAATCCAGCTTGTTCAAATAAACAATGACATTTTCCCCATCCATATCAGCAAAAATATCTGTCTTTGGAAAACTATCGTTAAATAAGCCAATATATTGTTGGGTAAATTCATCTGTTTTGCCCTGGAACGGAATATCTATTCTTATGTAATCTTTTTTATCAACCCGCAATATTTTAAATCCTCCCAAAATTGTTTTGCTTTTTTCTATGTGATACAATTATATCATATTATAAAGGTAGAGCTAAGGAGGACACAGGTAGATGAAAAACGACTGGCATTATCATGGCCATAATATATTGACCAAAATTAAATCCAACTATGGAGGAAATAAACAGGCCTTCCAACATTTTTATCAAAATCGGTACAAAAAGTTCCGTGCCAGTCTTATATCCATAAAAGGGGCAGATCTAAATGATGTAAAACAGAAAGTAGATATCTTAAATGATTATTATCTCTCTGTAGAAACATTTGAAAGAAAATATAATGTGAGCTCCCAGTCAAAATTTCGTTCAACGCTTTTGGAGGAATTCAACGGCTACCTTTTCCAAAACATACCTGAAATAGATAAGTTGCAGCTGGATTTTTTTAATAAAGGTATATACGCCGGCATGAAAATTGATGCCAGCGGTAAAATTTCTATAATAACCAAAGATGTGGATTTTTGCATAGGTAAAAAATTCAACATAAAAATAGATGATATACAACTGGATCTTATAATTCCAATAGTCGCAATCGAGGTTAAAACGTACTTAGATGCAACCATGTTCAACGAAGTACAATTCTCCATGCAGATAATAAAAAACGCAACTCCAAATGTAAAAAATTATGTATTAATGGAAAGAAACGAAGTAAAATCCGATAAGATCATATCTAGCAGAGCAGATTCCCCGCTAGATGAAATGTTCGTATTAAAAGGTAATATAGACCAACCAATTGATTATAATACAGTTTATGAATATTATCAGGAAATATACAAAGCCCTAACCTCCAACCTCAATACCAAAATAAAGATGCCTGGGAGACTATTTAACCCTTGAGTTTAATATACCATCTTCTATTCCTCTTAATGATGACTAAAACAAGGAGTGCTAATATAAAACGATATGGCTAATAATATAAAAAAACATGTAATTATAATAGGAGGCGGAGCCTCGGGAATGATAGCTGCTATTTCTGCCGGGAGGCAGGGCGCAAAGGTCACTATATTGGAAAGAAACCCCCGAATTGGAAAGAAGATATTAGCTACCGGAAATGGCAGATGTAATTTTACCAATATAAATACAGATATAGATTGCTATAATGGAAAAAACCCTAAATTTGCATTCAGTGCGTTATCCACTTTTGGAGTGAGTCAAACAATACATTTTTTTGAAAAGCTTGGAATACAACATAAGGTAGAAGATGAAGGCAAAGTTTTTCCCATGTCTGATCAAGCTTCCAGTATTTTAGATGTCCTAAGGTATGAGCTGGAACAGATAGGTGTAAATGTAATCTGTAATGCATATGTAAAAAAAATCGTTCATAAAAAAAGTTCATTTATAATCGAATTGGAAAACGGCAGTACATTCAAAGGAGACAGAGTAATTCTTGCTACAGGTGGCAAGGCTATGCCTTCTAGCGGTTCAGATGGAAACGGGCTTCAATTAGCAGCAAAATTGGGACATGCTGTTGTAGACATATTCCCCGCTCTTGTTCAGCTAAAGTTGGAGGGAAACTTTTTCAACCAGATACAGGGTGTCAAATTTGTAGGAACAGCTGAGTTATTACACAAAAACAAATCTATTATGAAGGATAGAGGAGATATACTTTTTGGCAATTACGGTGTGTCAGGTCCTCCTATTTTGCAGATCAGCAGAAAAGCAGGACAGCTTTTGCACCAAAATAAGCCGGCAATTTTAAAAATATCCCTTATCGACACCATTCCTGTACACCAACTAAAAAAACTTCTCGCTCAGCGATTTAAAGATGGGGCTAATAAAACCATCCAATTCAGCCTAGTAGGTCTGATAAACAAAAGATTGATACCTATTCTGTTGAAAGAGTCAGGAATTAAAGACTTGAAGCGCCCTGCCGGAAATATCTCTGCTAAAGAATGTGAAAATATCGCTAATATATTGACCCAATGGAAATTCAATGTAAAAGGCACTAAAAGTTGGCCCAGTGCTCAGGTGACGGCAGGCGGTGTTGCAACCCACCAGATCAACCAGAGCACAATGGAATCAAAAATTGTAAAAGGGTTATTTTTTGCAGGCGAGATAATAGATATCGATGGCCAATGCGGCGGCTTTAACCTCCAGTGGGCATGGTCTTCCGGTTTTATCTCCGGACAAAATGCAGCCCTCCTTTAATATATGATAGTAACCTCACTGGGCTAATAGGTGTTTTGCTGATATTCCCGGCTCTGTCATATTTATGGCATCTAACACCTCATCAAGCTCTGTTTTGTTCATTATTCCATTTCTAATTATTATATCCTTGATGGATTCTCCTGTCTTGATAGCAGTCTCTGCAATCTGGGCAGCCTGTTTATATCCTATATGAGGACATATGGCAGTAATAATGCCTATGCTATTTTCAACCAGCTGTTTACATCTTTGTTTGTTAGCTGTTATCCCTTCTATACATTTTTCAACAAAAGCATCCACCCCATTAGTTAAGGTCTCTATAGATTCAAATAAGTTATAGAATATTATCGGTTCAAAAGCATTTAGCTCTAACTGCCCCCCTTCTGCTGCCATGGTTATTGTGACATCATTTCCTATAATATTAAAGGCTATTTGATTAATAACCTCTGGTATTACAGGGTTAACCTTACCCGGCATTATAGAAGAACCATTTTGCCTTGGAGGAAGATTTATCTCTGCAAATCCCGTTTTGGGACCTGAAGACATAAGTCTTAGATCATTGGCTATCTTTGACAAGTTAACGGCGCATGTCTTTATAGCACCGGATACCGCTACAAAACAATCCAAATTCTGAGTTGCATCTATCAAATCCTCTGCCGGTTTCATCTTTTTACCTGTAACTTGGCTTAAATTGGGGACTATCCTCTTTAAATATTCCTGGTCTGCATTTATACCTGTTCCTATTGCAGTCCCCCCCATATTCACAACCTTTAATTCTTCTCGCACTTTACTAATTCGCAAAATATCCCTTTTTATCACACAGCTATAAGCATTGAACTCTTGCCCCAGTCTGATAGGTACAGCATCCTGCATCTGAGTTCTCCCCATCTTTACAACATCATCAAATTCTCGGGATTTATCCTTTAAAGCACTATATAATCTTTTCAGTTGATGTACTGCCCTTGAAAGTAGTCTTAAAATAGTGATTTTACCGGCAGTAGGTATAACGTCATTGGTAGATTGCCCCATATTCACATGGTCGTTGGGATGTACTATAGCATAATTCCCTTTTTCCCCACCTAAAATCTCAATAGCTCTATTGGCAATTACCTCATTTGCATTCATATTTAAAGATGTTCCTGCTCCGCCCTGAATAGCATCTATTATAAATTGATCATATAATAAACCGCTGATTATCTCATCGCAAGCCTGAATGACGGCTTTTTCAATGTCCTTATCTAAAAGACCGATCTCACTGTTTGTTATAGCAGATGCCTTCTTAACCTGTGCTAAACTTTTTATAAACTCTTGATGCACCCTCAAACCTGTTATTTTAAAATTTTCAGCGGCTCTTAATGCCTGAACACCGTAATATGCACCTTTAGGAACTTTTTTGCTACCTAACGAATCACTTTCTTCTCTAAAATCCACATCACAAACTTCTAATGACATAAAATGACCTCCTAAAAACATTGAGATGTTTTCTCTCTTTTCTGAAAAATGCAATAAATCCTGCATTTATATATATTGTATTGCTTTTTTACAGTATAATCAATAGCAAAATGAATAAATTCCTTCATTTTTTATAAAATGCCACAAAGCTATATTATCTAATGCTTCTAAATAAAAAATACTGCCCTTTTATTAGGCAGTTTTTTGTGCTTTCATCTTATTCACTTAATTGATTTAAGCTTTGCAATATCTCGCCAGTTTTCAGCAGTATTTATTTCTATCCTGGATATATCAGATTTCATCTCTTTTATTTGG
>JAQVDB010000080.1 GCA_028698525.1 Clostridia bacterium | reverse complement strand
GGGTTTGCAGTAATTATTGTAAGGCAGTTTTTGAGACGAATTTCTATTACTTTTTGGTCATTACTGATATCACAGATACGTTTGTTGTTGATGTTTCTGACTTCCTGCATGGTGGCTTCCTCCTTTCTGTAATAAGATTTTAAATTTTAAAAGATTAATAATTTATCTATATAATACAGAGGAAGAGGTTATATAAAAACGACATACAATGTCTGGTTAAATGAGATAAAAGGCATAAAAAAACACCTAAAGAGGATTAAAAAATCAACTTTAGGTGTTTAAAAGGAATAATTTGTATAAATTCATAAAAAAGACCCAGACAAAAAATGTCTGGGAAAATTTAAATTTATTTTTCTTTTGTTAAAGGTTTAAGATTCATATTGGTAAGAAGGCTATTACAATCGATTATTGGTCTTGTATAATATGAAGTAAGTAGACAGTGATAAGCCATATGTTCTTCTCCTACACCAAGCGAACAGGTAGATAAATCAATTAAACGATTACTTATAGGAGGGGGAAGTTGCAAAGCGATACATACCGCTATTATTGTTTCAATAGTGGTTTTATTTGTTTGGTCATTTCTTAATCGTTGAATAGTCCTTGGGTCAAGAAAGGTTTTTTCAGCTAAGCCCTCAACAGTTATATCTCTCCAATTCATTAAATAGACCAAGGCACCAGGGAAATTACCAGGCATAGATTGGAGTACATTAGCTATATCTTTGCTATAGGCCATAATAGCTTGAGCTTGGGCATCTATATTATCATTTATAGAAGAGTCACTAAATCGTGCTTCAAATATTATGTCAGAAGTAGCATCCTTGAAAAGAATGCACTTATAATAAAAGTCTTCATTAAATTTACCAACTGGTTTATTAAATACAATATCAAAAACCAAGCAACATTCATGCATATTGTATCTAGCATAGTCAGTTAGGGAAGCTTGACCCCACATATCATATTGGACATATTTGGGATGGTTTATACAAAAGTGAGAATCTACAAAAATATAATTACCACTCTCTAATTTCTTTTTTAAGCTAGGATTTATAGAACTTTGTATTATTGCATCGACTTCACTTATTGAAAAGGTTTGATTTTTCTTTATTGAACCTTTTTTAAAAGTATGAGGTTTTACATATTTACCATCTATATATGTAAAAGTACCAATAGCTTCTTCGTAGCCAATATCAATCATACGTATTTTAGCGGCGAGCCTTGATACCATAAAAAAGTAAGAAACTTCATCAATTACATTTTCCATGATATCTATAACTTTTGCTTCTGGGTTCTGTTTAAGGTATTTTCTAATAAACTCTGCAGCTTTTATTTTAGTTTGATAAAAAGGCATTTGTATACGTGGTGCTAGAGCATTTGCATGCCATTCCATAAAGTCGGTTGATGATTGTATGGCACTATCTTTAACACCACCTACAACCTGGCACTGTATCTGGGTAGCATTTTTATTATATAATCTTTCTAATTGAAAAGCCTTTCTATGGAGATGCCAATGGACACATTCATGGACAATCGTATTATTTACAGAGCCTAAATTTCTAAGGAAAAATGCATCGGGATCTACAAAAACAGTACCCGCAGTAACATTAATTGCTTTATAGCCTGATAATTCCTTATCATAATAGCTTGTCTTTGTATCTACGAAAAATATTTGACCAAAGGTGGAAAAATCGGGGGTTATGTGTCTTAGTTCCACAGAAAGTCCCATTCTTTCAGCTAAATCATCTGGGTTTATATATGTGGGCTCTTTCAATGCTTCTGGATAATAAATTTTGAGGAAGTCTACAGCAACTTTTTCTAGTTCTTCTTTTTTAATAATAGGGACTAAGGTATCAGATAAAGGTTTAAGTTGCTTTTCCTTATGGCTGTAAATTTCTACATATTCAATACTAAAGTCGCCTAGGCCAGTCTCCAAATCAGCTATGCAAGAGATTTTGAACCAGTTTGAAACTTCATCATATTTATCGTGCCTTCTATCTATCTCATGTATTTCAAAAATAGCTTCGATTAGTACATCGAAGGCTACCTTCATTCCAGGGAGGTCATTGATATAAATATGTTTTATATTTATATCATCTAAATAAGTCTCATCAATTTGGTCTACATGCCATGACTCTATATCAAGGCTATCACGGTTTTGACTAATAAATATATTAATTGCCTCATGAAAATCATTATAAAAACGGTTGAAAACATATGTTTTAAATGAACGATTGTTAGACATATTTGACCTCCCTATACATAATTGCAAGAATATTATACCAATTAAAACATGAATCCTCAATTAAAAATAGCTGATCATTGTTATTCTGATGTTTTCCTGATATAATAATATTTTAATATATGTTTTTTTAAGGGGGGGGACTAATATGAATGAATTTATTTTAGATAATCCAGAATGTTTTTTGATAGATTATTATTTCTCAAAAATAGAAATCAAATGTTTTTTTAACAAAGATTATATAAATAAAATTAAAAAACATAGGATATTCCTGTGTCCGGTAAACGCACTTGCAGTTGATAATAGAAGAGTATATAAGAAAAGCAATTGCATACAATGTGGGCTGTGTGAATTAAAATATATTTCTAATCACAACAAAAATTCAAATAAGGAACAACCTAATATTAGTGATTACTTTTTAACAGATCTAAAAAGATTAAGCATAGCATTAAAATATATGCTTGATAACGATTTTGTTGTTTGCGAAGTGAAAGCAGAAGGGAACTATAGAAATAAAAGAATAGATATCGTATATAAAGATAGTAATACTGTGTTTTTAGTGAAGGTTTTAACTGATATAAATAGTTATGAGTATTACAAAAGATCATACTATGATATATTAGGCGCTATAGATGAAAGGTACACAAATACAAATATTCAATTTAAAATACTAACTACACCCCAAAATAAAAACTCGAGAAATTATGAATATGAGAATTTATATACGGTGAATGATATTATATCCAAAGGAGGAATGTAATGGCTATTTTATTGAACAGGAAATACTCAAGTAGAATAGAATGTTTGTACTATATTTTAAAAACCACTTTAAATAATTTTGGCAAAGATGGCTTTTCGATATCTGACATACGGTATGATTCAAATGCAGAAGACAACATATTAAATCATTGCGAATTACTAGAAGAAAATTTAGGGATAAAGTATTGCCCATTTCTCGATAATCCACTAAATGATTCTAAATGTTATGCAACACAATCATTGGACTACGATACAACGAAAGCAAAAGCAGCAAGCTCGGTTGTAAGGGCATGGGAAGCTCTAGGCTTTACCAAACTTTTAGATGGAAAATTTATCATAACACCTATAGGGGAAGAATTTACGGAGTTAGATTTTAATCAAAAAGAGTGGTTTGAGATAGTTAGGAGGAGTGTATTATCTTACGGTCCTGTAATAGGATATTTGTGGGATGCATTTAAGAAAGGCGAAAATTTTAATAGTTCAAGATTATATGTTAGTTATCCAATAACAGATGATCCTATTGAATTATCCACCTTTTCTACAAAAGATAGCAATACTAGAACTGTATCATTACTGACTTCTTGGTGTATACAAGCAGGCTTGATAGAGCCAGAGAATAATAGAAATGAAAATGAATCTTTACCACATATATTTTATAGGGATTACATTAATGCCAAAAGGCTTACAATTCGTAAATTTATATTAACTTCATTTGCCAAAGAATATCTTGAGGGTGACCCATATATAGAGAACCCCTTGAGCTATAATAACCTTAACAAAAATGTGGGTTCTTTAAGAGAAAGAAACAGTGAAAGCATTAGAAATACTACGCAACAATATAATTCAATAATCTTAAACAGAAGATTCGCTATTATTTACATATTAAATAATAATGATAAGGAAATTTCTTTTGATGATTTAATTAGTTTATTTAATAAGTATTATGAAGATTTTTTCTTACCGAATTCAAAAGTCGAAGAAATTTTACAATCAGAATTAGCTATATGTTTGTTAACAGGGTTATTGCTAAAATATAAAGAAGTTAACAATAAGCTATATATTCAAAGATGCTCTAAGGTTAATAATGAAGCTCTCATGTTTGAAGCTCCATCTGAAATTATAGAGTTAGCAGAGAAGATGGTGAAAGAACTATGATTGCAACAACAAGAAAATATGCATCTGTTGAAAATTTTATTCTAGACAATGCTAACTATAGAAATGAAAAATTTTCTTTAATTATGAATGTGTGTAATGCTGTGAAACAAGAAGGAGCATTTTTTAACATAGACAATAAATGCTTTTATTGTAATTTCTGTTATTTTGATGAATTATTACCTAGCTATAGAGAAAAATTCGAAGATATAAAGACTAAATATCCATCTATAAGCTTCTTTAAAGAAGAAATGATTAACTTGCCTAATTCCAAGTTTTTTATAGAGAATCCTCAAAACATGAATTTATATACTTTTACTAGTATTGAAGAAACGAAAAGAATACAGCTTTGGGCTACTGCATTGCTTACTAACTGCTCTAGTGAAGAGGTAATCACCGCCATAGAAATTCCCGCACCAAATGAACTTTTTGATAGGAATGGAAGAATAGATATTGGTGCTAAATCAAGAGAGAAGTTTATGTTTATTGAGGCAAAAACAACTTTATCAGATGCTATGGTTGATGAAAGGTTCGTAGAGCAACACTCAAAATATAGTCCAACCATAAAAAAATATTTACTACCTGAAGATTTTACTCTTCTTATTCTAATAGGAGGAAGAGAAGATATATTACACCCTCCAGGCAGCGTGTATAATAAAGTAGATATAGGTAACTTATCAAACAGATTTTATAAACTTATAGGAGATTCACCTGACAAAATCCCATTTATTAGTGCTCCAGCATTATGGGCTTTATCTGTAAAATATATGGAGGATAAGTCTTTTGATATCATTACATTCTTAGATAATCTATTCTCTGAGAAAAATGTTTACGGCTTATTAACTAGTGGTAAAATTGTTAAAGCAGGAGATGAATATAAAGTAGTCAATATTACTTTTTAGATTAGATAAAGAGGACCAAAGATGGCCCTCTTTATCTGTTAGTCAAGGAAATTTTGTTGTAAGAATTTTTTTTCATGAAATGTTTTCAAACCATTTTTAATTTTATTATTTATAAGTTCTATATAATCTTCATTAATTTCATAACCTACAGAGTTTCTACCTAATTCTATAGCTGCTTCTGCGGTTGTACCTGATCCCATAAAGGGATCTAAAACAGTATCTCCATAGAAGCTGTATAGCTTTATAAGTCTATGAGGCAATTCTTTAGGAAAGGGGGCTGGATGATTTTCAGATTTAGCTTTGGCAGGCTGCATTTCCCAAAATGAATTAATAGCCCAATCAGCCCATTCTTTTTGCGAAATTTTTGATAGCTCTTTTATATTTTTATCGACGGGCTTTCTTTTTCCTTCCTTACAAAAAACAATAATCCACTCATAAGGATATGTTGAAAAGATATTTGTTGGGTATGGATAACTTCCAAAGGAGCTAAATCTTGCAACTTTTCTTTTATCCCAAATAAAAAGAGATAGTAAAAACATTTTTTCTGTTCCTTCAATATAATTTATGAGATCATTAATTACAAGTCTAGTAACTCTTCTTTTGAATTTAGTGTCATTTCCAGATTCGAATAAAGGCATGATGTTAATGCACAATTTCCCATCAGGGCTAAGTACTCTTATGCACTCATCCCAAACTTTCTCAAGCTCCTTTAGGTATTCTTTATATCCACTTCCTTGACCAATTTGATTATTTACTTTGTAATCTTTCAAATTACCATAAGGTGGACTTGTTACTATTAAATTTATAGAGGAATCTTTTATTTCAGACATGTCTCTACTATCCTTATTATAAATTTTGCTGTTCGGTATGAAATTCTTTTCCATATTTAAGCACCTCTCCCTCTTCTTTTTCCCATACAACTATTTGTTCTTTTCTTTTTGTTTTGTTGAGTTTATCAAATACCTGACTAGATGTTCCACTGTATTCTCTTTCTAGAATGTATGAAGGAGCCCATATTTCGGAAAAGAAGTCTCCACCATTAGTAATTTGTTTACCTCTTTTTCTGTCACCTACTATAAATATGATAAGTGATTCATCTTTAGTAACTCTGTTAAGTTCTTTTAAAACCCGATGCATATCGTCTTTATATGTAGAAACATTTTGAATTAGATCCTTTTTTATTTCTAATCTATTAATTGAATGGATATCATATATTAATTTTCCATAATAGGCGGTATAATCTAGTGCATCAAAATAGGGGGGACTAGTAAAAACGATATCTATACTATTATCAGGAATATATTCGCTTAAAAGTCTGCTGTCTTTTTTATACACAGTACCAGAATATAATCCTAAATCATTAGTATGCTTAATATGTTTTTTTACTTTATACATAAACTTCTCATAAAAATTAATATATCTTTTTGGCTCAATATTTTTTCCTACAGTGCTTGATGTCCACTTATAATCGTTACAACCCCTAGCAGTTAAAGCAATAGCCCCATAATAAGCAGCCCTAATATAATCATCCATGTCGTTTATAAGAGAACTTACAGACATTATTTCTCGAGATGTATCAACATGAAAGGCTTTCAAAGCCTCCTCTGGCATTGGTTGGCTTAGATTTTTTTCGTTTCTCAACATGGCTTCTTTAATAATGCTTTCAGTAGTATTTATTATTTTTTTTCTAAGGTTATCATCCATAAGTTCAATTTTAGATTTAGATAATTCATATGCTAAAGGATTTTGGTCAACCCCGATAACTTTTAGTCCATGTTTTTGAGCTTCGTATAATATTGTTCCTGATCCACAAAATGGATCGAGAAGAGTCATGTCTTTTGGAAGTTGTTCAATTATTTTTTTTGCATCAATAGCAGAAATTTTACCTCGATATGGGTAAATTCCGTGAATCGAGTTTGGGTTATTGACAGACTCCAACTCTTTAAAATTTAAATGTGAAAAAGTGCTACTCATCTATATCTTCTACCTCCTTAATTTTTAAAACGATTATGCTTTTATCAGATTTCATATATATATCGAATACGGTTTCACCTTTTACTATATTCATATTTTGTATGATGGTTTTTGGCAATCTAAGCCTCATATCTTTTTGAATGACATAAGTGTCAAGGTAAATTAAATCATCTAGTTTAGCCATATATATACCTGCCCTCTCCTAGTATTATAATAGGCCTAAAACAGTCCTAATATAGTCCCATTATAACCTATAAATAATAATAAATCAATAAAATTTAACATAAGCAGACTAACTGGATAATAACTCAATATGAACTATTTATTTTTTGAAATTTAACTCATTGCTTGGAAGAATAAAATAAGGGATAAGTTATAGTATATATTATTTATAGATTACTTCAAATTAGAATCATTACAATCTGGTGGTTAATTGCTGTAAATTCAAGTATAATACACACTATAAAGAACCTTTTAATTTTGCCTATACTTTTTAATTATTCATTTGATGTATAGGAACGGTGTGCTCAAAAATATAATGAATGGAAAAGTATAGATCATAGATATTTGTATTGATCGATTGCCCCTCTAAGTTTTGAATTCATTAACTAAAAAAAACTAGCTAAACTCCTTCATATCAAGGGCTTTTCTACTAGATGGAACCTACCAACATATAAATTCTTCATTATAAATTGTATCAAAGACGGTAAGAACATAGACCCTTGTTGTGGTAGTGGAGGTATGTTCGTTCAAAGCCAAAAATTTGTTGAGGAACACCAAGGAAGGATAGAAAATCTTTCAATATACGGTCAAGAGCTGAATTCAACCACATGGAAGCTTTGT
>JAQVDB010000079.1 GCA_028698525.1 Clostridia bacterium | reverse complement strand
TGATACAATAGACTGTGCTCATGATTCTTCTCCGTTTCTGTTTATTATAGTGATTAACATTATAACAGAGAAGCTCTCATGAGCATTATTTATTTAATTGTGTTTCATTTAATTTTACAACTCGCCTGTTACTGGTTGAATGAGTTATAGTTTAACTTCAAAAGTTTTGCAGCAAAACATTAAAAAAACACCCAAATTCCATCCGACTCTGCCTGTGAGGAACGTGCTATAATAATGACACGAGCATGAGGTATAGATAAATCAATGGGTTCGAAGTTCTATCCTAATAAATAGTAGAAAATATATCTTGACTAGTCCCTAAGGGGATAGCTTATAGTTAATTTAGGAGGTGTTTACTGTGAAAATAAATGAAGTATGTAATGTTACTAGATTAACGAAAAAAGCTATTGAATACTATCAACAAAAAGGAATTATTAATCCTAAACTTGATGAAAGTGGTTATCGGAAATTTAATGAATCTGAGATTGAAAGATTAAAACAAGTAAGTGTATTTAGGTCATTAGGCTTATCAGTGTCTGATATTAAAAAGATTTTAGGTTCAAAATTTTCTAAAGAAGAATTGAGAAAATGTATTATTAGAAAACAACTAGAAAATGAATTATCTAATAAACAAACCCAATTACTAGAAAAACTTTTAGATAGTAAAAATATTGAAAAAATTAATGCAGAAATCATAGAATTAAATAAAAAGAAATCTATAAAAGAAAGACTTTTGGAAGTATTTCCAGGATTTTATGGTAGATTTTTTGTAAGTCATTTTAGTAGGTTTTTGGAAGGACCTATAAAAACAGAAGAACAGGAGGAAGCATATAAAACAATTATTAATTTTCTAGATAAAGTTGATCCTCCAAAAATTTCAGATGAAATTATGAGCCAGTTTGAAGAGGCCATGGACTTTTGGACAGATGATAGAATTGCCGAAGTAGAGGATAAGAGACAACAAAGTATAGAAAATCCTGAAAAGTTTTTAGATGATTACTCAAAGATAATAAGAGAATATCAAGATTTTAAAGAGTCTGAAGAATATTTATCTTCTCCTCATGGGGAAGTAATGGAAATAATCAAATCATTTGGTAAGACTAGCGGTTATAATGATATATTTATTCCTGCTATGAGAAAATTATCTCCATCCTACAAAAAGTATTACCAGAATCTATTAAAGACCAATGAGGTATTTTTAGAAAAATTTCCAGATTTCAAGTGAAATTTTTATTGAAATCTAATTAATTAAGGCTATTAAAACAAAGAATCATTTTATTGAATATGGTGGAGTTTTTAAGACATCAGAGCTTAATGACTTAAGCTTTTCCAGCCGTCAAATAAAGAAGTTTATAAAATAGTAAATTTGATATAAATTATCTTATCAATTGATTAATTTTCAATGTGGAAAAATAATTTCACCAAGCACAAAAAGCATAACAAAAAGGCCTATTACAGAAGCTAGAAAAACAAAAACTGACCGCTCCTTGCTTTTCATGATACTAGTTAGTCCTGTAATAAAAGATGCTATACCCGCAATTCCTGCGATAAATATTGGAATAGTAAGCACTAAATTATCAAAAATTGTGGCATCGCCTCGCTGGCCTGTAGCAACAAGAAATTGAAACAGCGCAAATAACAAAAAAAATACGATAATCAATCCAACTGACCATTTACCTAAACGAGTTTGGGGAATAAAACTAATTTTCATATCTCCCATCTCCTTTTAATAATAGTGTTGCGAATGCAAAAGAAGATTTATTTATCTTACTTCTAATCAATAGACAATGTATAGATTTTCCTTCAACCCTATAATCAGAAATGATATTACCGTTTTCATCTACCGTATAATCATAGATTTCAAATCCATTTGCTTCAAAATTTAGGGCTTCAATTTCAATTACTGGCTCTTCTACACTACTTTGATAAGATGTTAAAATTTAATAATATTAATAACAAACTAGCTATAATAAATAGGTTTTTAAATCTTTTCATAATACTTTTACACTGATGTTCAACTTACTTCTTACTATTTACAATTCAAAGATACAAACGAAACGTCCCCACGTCACATTCAATGATCAAGCAGATTATAACGGTCAATTGCACTGTCAACTATTGAGTATACCAGCCCTTGGTAACCCATACCTGCGGCTTCTGCCATCTTAACTATATCACTATAACCTCTCTCTAAACCAGGTGATGAATTCATCTCCAGCACATAAGGTATACCATTTTTTAATCTAATATCTACTCTACCATAATCCCTTACATTTAAGATAGCATAAGCTTTCTTTGCTGTTTGTCTAATAGTTTCTTCAAGCTCATCATCCAGAATAGCGGGACATATATCTTCCGATTCATGTCCGTCATAATGACATTTAAGTTCAAAGCTGCTGAATTTTGGCAGGTGATCCGGGATGCTGTCATAGCTGATCTCCAGTATAGGCAGTACCTCAACATTATCCCTATTGCCTAAAATGCCTACTGTGAATTCTCTGCCGTCTACATATTCATTTATCATAATAGGCGGGTTATAGACTGCTAACTCCTCTTTTACCTTGCTCTTTAACGATTTCATATCATATACCAAACTGTCCTGATGTATCCCCCTGCTGGAACACTCCTCAGCAGGCTTTATGATTACCGGAAACTCAATATCTGCTTCTCTTAACTGAGCTAAATCCTGCTCTTTATAGATTGATAAAAAACCAGGTGTTTTTACACCTTTACTCTCAAGTATCTCCGACGAAACTGCCTTGTTAAAGGATAGAGTGTGACCTAATATAGAAGAGCCTGTATACGGTATGCCAAAAAACTCTAGTATTGCAGGCACTTGAGCCATTCTACTCTGCCCTCGAATGCCCTCACATAAATTAAATACCAAGTCTATGTGTTCCCTTTGTAATCTTAGTACAAAATTTTTATCAGCTGTCACCACAGTGCATTTAAACTTCTTAGATAGAACCTCTTGTACATCCCGTACAATTTGTTGATTTTGTAAATCCCCCAACTCTCCTTCCTCACCTTGCCAATAAACCTTCCTAGGTTTATCTGCTAATATTGCTATATTCATTTTTTTACCTACCTCCCTAAGCTAATTGCTTTAAATAACTACCATATATTATATCATATGGATAATTTTTTATAGTATAGAGGCATAGTATAGAGGCAGGAAAAAGGGGACGGTTACTTCTTTCCCCAGAATATTCCATCAGATTTGTTTCTGCTCAATCTTTTTATTCCATTATTTATCTATCATTTCTTTCATCTCTTAATCTATTATTCTAACCCTATATATTCATCTTTACTATCTTATCTTTAGTAATATAAACCGATTTCCCTTATCTTCCTGGCCGTCCCTGCCTCTCAACATGCCCTTTCTCTGCTTTTTTAATATTACATCATAGAACTAGGGTAATACCATATTTTAGTATAAAAAAGGCACCGTCCCTTTTTTGTTTTTCTCAATCGACTCAAAAAACCTCCCCAAATTTTCTGGTAATTGATATGCTTCTTTATCAGCTCTATCATTCATCCGTACTTTCTTATCACTATATATTTCACGAAGAATGGCATCAATAATCATTGCTTTTGGTGGAACATTATATTCTTTTCCCTTATACACCCATACTCGACAATCAACTTCATCGCCACATAAATCTCCACAAGATTCACATAGAGATTCCTTGACATCCATTTGTATGTCTTCTCCATTTACTCGTATAGTAGGTGAACTAATAAATCTATATTGTTTTGCCATTTCTTTACTATCAATATGGATTTTGTTCACAGCTACTTCTATCCCTGTCAATTGAAGTATCTTTGCCACATCTGCAATGGCCTCTTCAAGCCCTGCATCTGTTCCCTGACATCGTGTGCAAGTGTTTAGATCTAAATATAAAAAATCAATTATTATTTCATTTTTCTCTTCGGTTTGACTCTGTTTTACATCTTCACAGCATTTCGTACCACATATACAGTTATTATTTTGTGGCTGACAACAATCCATGAATGTTACCCCCTCTAAAATCAATAAATCGGGTTGAATTCCTACTAGGTTTTCCTTATAAATACTTCTTTATTTCTTCCACTGTTGGAACTTTTCCTGCAATTTTAATCTGTTCATCTACCACCAAAGCAGGCATTCTCATCACACCATATGCTGCAATGTCCTTAAAATTTTGCACTTTTTCAATTGTGGCTTCAATTCCCAATTCTTTAACAGCCTCTTTAACATTAGCCTCTAATTTTCTACAATTCGCACATCCTGAACCTAAAACTTTAATTACCATAATTATCCTCCTTAATTGATTAATTTATTTATATGAAAATATATGAAAAAGCATTAAATAGATATCCAATAATTATAATTCCTACTGATACAATGGATACAAAGATTGCTAGAAGTTTAGGTTTTACTACTTTACTAAGCATTATTATAGAAGGAAGTGACAAGGCAGTTACTGCCATCATAAAGGATAATATTGTCCCTATTCCTACTCCTTTTGTAAATAAAGCCTCTGCTATTGGCAGTGTACCAAATATATCAGCATACATCGGAATACCAACTACTGTAGCCATTAAAACTGCAAATGGATTATTTTCTCCAATCACATTTTCTATAACTGATTGAGGAATCCAATTGTGAATTGCCGCTCCTACCCCCACCCCAACTAATACATATAACCATACCTTATGGATAATATCCTTAACTTGTTCTTTTGAATAAGAAATTCTTTCATCATGACTCATTTCTATAAAATCAGTATCTACATTCTCTATCTCTCTAATATATCCCTCTACATATTTTTCAAGCCCCAACTTTTCAATTAAAGTACCTCCGACAACAGCAAGAATAAGGCCTACAACTACATAGGATATGGCAATTTTGGCACCGAAAAATGACATTAAAAGCATTAATGATGCTAAATCTACCATTGGTGAAGAAATCAAGAAAGAGAAAGTTACACCTAAAGGTAGTCCAGCCGAAGTAAATCCTATAAAAATCGGTATACTGGAGCAACTACAAAATGGTGTGATAGTCCCAAGTAGTGCGCCAAGTACGTTTCCTTTTATACCCTTTATTCTACCGAGTATTTTTTTAGTCCTTTCTGGTGGAAAATAACTTTGGATATAAGATACAATAAAAATTAATACCGATAATAAAATAAAAATTTTAATAGTATCATAGATAAAAAAGTGAATACTTCCGCCTATTCTATCATTAATCGACAAGCCAAATATTCTCTCCACAAGAAGCCTTATAAGTTCTGAAAGCCATTTCATTTTTAATAGTTGGTCATTTAACCAGCCAAATAACATTGTTAGTATATTCATATAATTCCCCCCCTATTTTCTGCAACTACAAGATAACTTTCAATATCTCTTTTAAGTTTCAAATAATCGTCTATATTATGTTTTATCCCCTCCAGCATCTTCTTGCACACTTCCTGTTTAAGACTTAAAAGAAAAAGTGCACAGATTTTTCTCTCCACTAACATCTTTTTTATATTCATTAAATCTGTTTGTTTTTTACCCTCTGTATCAAATCCATTACTTTTTCTTTAATAATATTCCTTGTTTTTCTGTAATCCTCTATTTGTCTACCCGATGGGTCCTCAAGTCCCCAATCTTCTCTGTACCTGCATGGCAGATAAGGGCATATTACGTTACAACCCATAGTTATTAGAATATCTACTTCTTCTGGAATATCACTTAATAATTTTGGATGATACCCGCCCATATCTACCCCTTCTTCTTCCATTACCTGTACTGCCAGTGGTTTTACTTCAGGATAACTTTCTGTTCCCGCCGAATATGCTTCTAATACATCACTTCCCAATTTCTTTGCCCAACCTTCTGCCATTTGAGAACGACAGGAATTGTGAACACATACAAATGCCACCTTCTTTTTCATGTGTTTTATATTCCCCTTTCACCAGTTTGTTTAAACCAGTATCTTGTGTTATTGGCTATTCTAACAAGTGCAAACATACCAGGAACTTCAACCAGTATTCCCATGACTATTGCAAAAGCGGCTCCAGAATCCAATCCTAAAAGTGAAATGGCTACTGCGATAGCAAGTTCAAAGAAGTTACTTGCTCTAATCATTCCTGCAGGTGCTGCAATATCATTAGAACTTGCTTTTTATTTTCTCTTAATTGCTCACAAGTAAAGTCACTGCTTTTATATTTTCTAAGCCTTTCAACATCTTTTAGGCATTGTACATCTTTGTTAATTTTGTTTTTGAGAAATTCATACAGCATATTGTTTTCCTCAATAAATTCGCTATTTATTCTATAATAAACCCATTGTGACTTCTTATCACTAGTTATAATACCTGCACTTTTTAATTTGTTTAAATGTCTTGAAGCGTTAGATTGAGTCATCTCCAGCATCGTCTCTACTTCACATACACAAAGTTCTCCTCTTATTAACAGATTTAATATCCTAATCCTATTTTCGTCTCCTAATGCTTTAAATATTTCTATGAAATCCAATTCATCACCACCTATATGATTGTATTCGGATATACTCATATAATATTGCAGATTTATTTTTTTGTCAATAAGAATATTAGGGGGACGGTTACTTCTTTACCCAAAATATTCCACCAGATTTGTTTCTGCTCAATCTTTTTATTCCATTATTTATCTATCATTTCTTTCATCTCTTAATCGATTCTTCTATCCCTATATATTCATTTTTACTATGATTTTTATAAATTTATCTTTAGTAATATAAACTGATTCCCCTTATCTTCCTGGCCGTCCCTGCCTCTCAACATGCTCTTTCTCTGCTTTTTTAATATTACAGCATAGAGCTAGGATAATACCATATTTTAGTATAAAAAAGGCACCGTCCCTCTTTCACGCAATTTCAAAAAGATGTTTAATAATTGTAAAATATCTTTATACAATCTTGAGATTCATCCTTGTCTCTTATTTTTAACAATAATTCTTTTATAAATCCTCCTAATTCATAATGTTCAATTTGCTTTATATCAACCCATTCATATTCTTCTGACTCGTCATTTAGGATGACATCATTTGAATCTGTCTTACATAGATAATCAATGAAAATAAAATGTTTTTTCTCGTGAAACGTATCACTATATATACTCTCTTTCAAACCAATTAGCTTGATATCATATATATTTAATCCTGTCTCCTCCAATATCTCTCTTTTTAATGCTTTTTCCATTTTTTCTCCTAATTCAATATGCTCTCCGGGAATTACATATTTATTTCCCCATTTATGGGATTTGCAAAGCAGTATTTTCCCTTCGGGATTAAAAATAACAGCACTAACTGTCGGTTCAGGATATTTATTCATGATTTATATAGCACCTCTATTTCTATTTTAAGCCTTTATCGGTATTATACACTACTTTCATGCATACGAAATTAAGATTTATAGTCCACCAATTGTATAAGACAACATATTAAATCTTCTGAATACTGTTACTAAACAAGTTAAAAACAAAAATGGGGAAATAGTATATAAACACTTATAATAAGCTATTTTATTATTAGCAAACAAATATTTAGATTCAACTATAAATTTTGTGAAAATATACTATCCTTACTTCGCATTATTGTACCAATATGTAATATAAAAATAATGTGCAACACTATTTTTTAATAATATTGCACATTTTATTTCTACGCAAAAGAGGGACGGTTACTTTTTTAACCAAGATATCCCAACTATTTTGTTTCTACTCACCCTTTTTATTCCACTATTTTCTATCATTTCTTAATCTATTCTTCTAAGCCTATATATTAATTTTTGCTATGGCTTTTATAAATCTATCCTTAGAATATAAACCAATTTCGCTTACCTTCCTGACTGTGCTGACCTCTGAATATGCC
>JAQVDB010000078.1 GCA_028698525.1 Clostridia bacterium | reverse complement strand
TTGTAAGAGGGTTATGATGGTTTCCGTCCCCTGAAGGGGATTAGTGTTCTTCAAAGTTAAATAAGAAAGGGAAGGTTTTTAAATATAATGAGGTTTCCGTCCCCTGAAGGGGATTAGTGTTCTTCAATCGCTGCTTAAATTTATTGATAAAGTATATCTGCCCCTTTGTTTCCGTCCCCTGAAGGGGATTAGTGTTCTTCAAAAAAGGAGGAATAAAAATGAAAGTTAACTTAAACGGTATTGTTTCCGTCCCCTGAAGGGGATTAGTGTTCTTCAAAATGAAAGTTAACTTAAATGGACTTGACATCAGGTTTCCGTCCCCTGAAGGGGATTAGTGTTCTTCAACCTGTCCTCTCGAACCCTGTATTACCAATGCCTCTATATGAGCAATACGGGGGATAACATTTTTTTAATATTTAGTGCTAATTTGTTATGCAAAAATCGTGCATAACACAGTAGTATAGCCTTGCGGGGCTTGATAGCATTATAATCTTATATTATAATCACTTCCTCATCCTCTGTCATGCCTATTCTACCCCATGTCTTTACTTGAGTATTTCCTGCCAGTTTATAAATACGTAGCAAATCATCTCCCGTGATAATTCTTTCTACCTTTTTTACTAATTTATTATATTCACTCCCTGTTAAAACACATTCGAAAGATGATCTCTGAACTCTAAATCCAAATGCTTTTAATGTTTTTGACATTTTATTACGCCTTTTATCATCAGTGATATCATATATAACTACAACAAGAAACTTTTTATAGAACTCAGGTTGATTTTCGTCAAAAATAAAATAATCCTCCATCTCTTCATATTCCAAAAAATCACCTCATTTATTCATCTTATCATTATCGGTTTATAGATATCAGCATCATTTTCTTCTAATGCTCTTGATAACATCCCTGCTTGAAAAACAATAGAACGTCTAAAATTCATGCTATAGGGTACATTTAAATAATTATGTTGGGTCCTGACCCTCTTTTCGAAATTCTTAATGAATTTTTTTGATGCTTTTTCCTTCAAATAGACACCTTTAGATTTTTCTTCAGGTATATCAAAGTCATTGATCTTTATTATACGCCCTTGAACCATATTGAGCACTAATGAATCTACAATCACTGGCCGCCATTCTTCCATCAAGTCCGATGCCAGGGTAGGATGCTTTTCTCTATCCTGATGCATAAAACCAGCATAGGGATTTAAACCTTTGCTTGCTATAGCGGTATATGCCTCATACATCAATAAAGTATATCCAAAGCTTAACAGAGAATTGAAAGGATCTTTAGGTGGACGTTTTGTTCGTCCACAAAATGCAAACTTATTATCTACTATCAATGATAAAGCTTTGAAATATAATCTTGCACAAGCTCCTTCATAGCCTAGTAATTTATCTAATCTGTTCACCATTTCAATTTTTTGTCTTAATATTTTTATGTTGTCAATTATTTTAGCTACTTGCACCAGTCTGGCAGTACGATTATATCTTCTAAGCAATACTATTTGGTTGTTTGTTTTTGCAGAAATAAAATTAATTGCCAATCTCAAACAAAACTCTTCATTCTCCCCTAATTTAAACTGTTGTCTTTGTCTCGTAATATTTACATTTCTAGTTGATTCAAGTCTTCCATAAAAATTTCCTCTTTTTGATAACCATGTGAGGGGTACACCGATTTCAAGCAGTTTTGTAATACATCTTGAAGATATGCCAACTCCTCCATATAATAAAATCCCTTCTATCTTTTCCAAAGGTATCATTCTTTTTAAATCATCCACCTCAATAATTAACCGGTTATCTTCAATATGCATATAGGATTGAGGCTGATATACGTAGACTATACTCATATTGATTTCTCCATTTCATCTTTTATATAATCATTTATACAGTCATATATATCAAATGCCTTCTTGGGACATTTGCTCCCGAAAACCATTCTTATAATTTTTTCATATTCTCTGATTATCTTTTTAGGTTGCATCCCAGTTTTGTCTTTTATATCCTTTGCGGATATTTGAGTTAATTCATGGGCAGCCTCGTTGCGTGGGCCACGATTCAGTTTTACTACATCATCAAAGAATTCTAGTATGTTAAAAAGTTCTAATGGATTTTTTAAACTTCCCTCACTATTCAATCGGATTAAAATAAATTCTGCTATTTTATGCAGCACTTCTATACTGATATAACGACTTTCAATCTCTCTTCCAAAAGCATTGGTCAGATAATTACATAACTCACTATTTAATCTAATTTTTTGGACATTCCATTTTCCATTTTTAATACAGGAATCAATATCAAAATTAAGCTTGTATTTGATAAATGCTGTAAGCAATTCAACACTTATAGGATTTAGGAACAAGACCATCTCGGTATACTGGCCTGCCTTTTGTTTAAGCTTTATCAGCAAAAAGTACTCAACGATATCGGCACATTCTTTGTCTTTGACCGGAAATAAAGTTCGGCCTTTGTATTCTTGTATATAGCCTCTGGCTGCGGCTGCATTAAGTCTCTTTCTTTCTACAGCATGGTTGATTAATTTCAGCAGAACTTGATTGTTCATTGTATTAGATACCTTCATCAGATTCAACAATGCCTGATATTCATAATTGTTAACCAGTGCCCTCATTTGACTTCTGATCATTGAATACCTGAAACTTAATATATCCGGTTCCATTGTCCTATTTTCAGTATCTTCCAGGTTATCCAAATTGTTTGCAAATTCATATTCTACGTCAAACTCTTCCCCAGCTGGTTTGCTGTGATTGCTCTTTCCAGCTGGAGAACTAACCTGAACAATAGTAAGTTTTTTATCGGATGTAACCGCTTCAAGGCACAGAGTGGCCTTGATTTGGGGAGTTCCTGAACTTACGTTGAGTAAAATATTATCTTCAGGATGATTGTCATATATATCCTGTATATATCTTCTAAAGTCCATAAAATAAGCATCAAAGTCATGAGCATTTTTAATGCTGGTATAATATTTCACTATTTTGCAATCGGGTATGATTTTTTTTATACATATTGCATATCTATCATCTTTTTTATCCAGTTTGGCAACTTCTTCTGTCAATAAAAGATAAACTGTATCAGGTCTATAATATCTAACTATATGCAATAAGCTCCCATCATAATTGTTCCTTATAGGATCTGAAAAACCTACAGCAGAAAAAAGTACATTACTCAACAGCAACCCCTCCCATTCCCAAAGCAGTTTTTATACCTATTCCCGAATAATTTGCAAATTCAAAAATAAGATTAGCTAAACTCGCAAGAGTTTCCGGTCCACTGATGTTCAATACCAACTCTCCGATGAATGATTTTACATAACCTTTTCCCATGGGAAATTTGAAACTTCTCAATTTGTAATCGCGAATTTTAGTATGCTCTATAAGGTGATTGACAACGGATTCATCCTTCAAAGTTATTGTATCTGCATATTCATTAAATCTATTGATCAAATTTGTGTACATAAGCAACACCGACGGAATTATCTGATATTCCCCCCCAGCCTTAAAAGAACAGGGAGTTCTGAAATATATTTTAATATATCTTTTTTGGGTTTCTGATAGATAGATTTTTTTGGTCAGTTGATTGTAATCAATTGTATGATCTTTTTCTATCTTATCAGCTCTTATTTTTATGTTAGGTGTCCTCAAAAGCAATTCTTTGCATTCATCTTTAAAAATTTTCCCAGCTATTTTTTCATAGGCTTCATCATTAAGGATATTTATCTCCCATATCCATGTATCCTGTGTCTTATGTAAATATTGACTAAAAGGTTTTAATCCGGATTGATGAAGTTTGTCACCATACTCGGGATCAACATTTTCCATAATAAATCCATGAAGAAATTGTCCATAACTCATTTTTAACTTTTTATCCTGATCAAAGTCTAATTTATATTTTATCTTAGTTAGCATAATCGATCTCCTGTTTTATATATTCTGCACAATCCTACCAGCCTTTTTCGTCCATTGTATTCTGCTAACTTTATAGTTCTGGGTGAAATAACATCATCTATCAAATGATTATAAAGGTCATCTCGCCTATTCCTTATATTTTTATGCAAAATCAATTTTACTGTTTCTCTCAATTCATCATGGCTAGGTGCCAATGCTGCCAATATTACCTTAGTATGATATCCCCCTCCCCCTCCCATCATCAATACACCTTTACTATCCTTGATAATATCATCAGGCAATATCTTTTCTACCGGATAAACTGATTTAAACAGTCCATTATATCCATATAAAAGGTTATACATATCATCTAAAGCGCTATAGATATCCTCTAGTGACTTTATATGTAGCTTATTGTTCATATCCAGCCTCAAGTCGAATGCAACTTTTGTGTCAGGCAGTGCATATTCTCTGTGTAGAGAAAGGGAATTTTCTTTTTGTTGTCTTTTCAGCACTGATATATCTTTTTTAGGTAAAACAACCAAATTATCTGTTGAAAATGCTGTGGTATCGCTGACAGATAGTCCGGACATCCCTTTAAATTCATTACTACCTATTGTGTAATCTAAAACTTCTGATTCTAATCTGGATATAGCACGTTCTATTTTTTTGCCTGCTTGCCCTCCATCTCTGGATCGAAAATCATCTGCAGCACGTTTTATATCATTCCAATACCTTTTATATTTGTGCCTGTTTTTTGTTATCTCTGAAACAATTACTGCTGTCCTCAATGCCCCCTTTATGCTGCTGCCCGGTATATACGGGCTTTTATGGACATCCTTAATAAAACAATTTATATCATTTAGGCTGTTCTTTGAAACTTTGTCTGTTTTGACATAATACTTGGTTGCTTTGTTCAACACATTCTTATCAAATCTTATTTTCATTCTACTCAATTGATTCAACCAATCGTTAATATTTTGTCCTCTTTTGGATGTGCTGTTTCGTATGATATATTGTCTATAAAAATCAAAAAGGTTATATCTGTCTAAAAACATGGCGAATTTTCTTTGATCTATGACTGCTATTCTATTTTTTTCTTTATCATAGTAATACTGGGTTCTATTTATATTTTCCTCCGGATCCCCTCCGATGAATACAGGTGTTTCGATTTTTAAGCCAAGATGCAGCACTCTCATATTAGCTTTATTTATCATAAGCTCACCCCTATATAAATAGCTTTACCGTATCTGTACACAGGGTGATTACCCTCTTTTGACAGATCCAATACTTGCCCCTTCAACTTGTCCAAAAAGCACGACCCCGAATCGAACATCACAACTTGTTTCCTCTTCACAAAATGTTTTGCATAGCTGGTGGACTGTACAAATCCACTGCGCTTTATAAGTTTATAATAGCTGTTGCCTTTATCGAACTTTTTTAACTCTTCATAGGTAGGAGCAATATTGGATATATTCATATAATAATCCCCGTCTGCGTGCAAAAAATTGTTCAGAATATCTTCATCACTGTATACTGAATCTAAAACCGAATTATACAGCTCCCATTTATCATCATATAGCTCAAATTTGCCGAAACCACTACTTCGTTTGGCTCCGATACCTGATAATCCTAGGCTTTCAATAGCCTTATCAAATAATTCTACTATATTATCGTCCTGCATAAATACCACAAAATACAACCCGGCCTCTTCTTTAAAGCTGTACGCGGATACCAGATAAGGTTCAGCTTCCCAAAGACCTGTTATAGCATTCCTCGTATTTATCACCTGTACTGCACCATCAAAAGGTTTAAAAGGCAATAATCCTCCTTGTCTTTGCATTTTTATGTATTCATTAAAATGGCGTACTGGAACATATGAGAGCTTTTTTATCACCTTACGATCTGTCATATCTTTGTTGTTTTGTTGTTTATCGGTTTTTCTACGCTGATACAATATCGGCTTTGGTAAATAAAGAATATGCTTATAATAAGGCATTAAATCAGATATCAAAAATTTATTATTTTTAGTTAAGGATACTAATCTCTCTAGAGCTTGTATACCGTATAGATTCAACCACTCATGACATATAGCACTAAAAAATGTGTCAGCATGGCAAGTATACCTAGAAGCTGCTAAATTAGGCGAACCCTTATCAATACCAAATCTAACAGGGGTTAAAAATTTTAATTTATATATAAACCGTCTCATCAAATGACACCTCGACCTGACAACTCTCCCTGGTCTCTCTGCTTCTTAAAAGCTGCTTTAGCCTTATCGCTACACTCTTTCATGACCTCTTTGTTATCTTGCACATAATACCTTTCCTTGAATTCAAATTGACTGAATGCAACTCTTCCATAACCCCTTGTTCCATGTCCACCTAAATAATCATCCTCCAACAAATTTACTGCAAGTGCAATGTTTTTAAAATCCTCTTCAACTGTATCCACATCCTCTACATTGTAGTTCAATTTGAAATCAAAGCAGCTGCCTGCAGGCACTCTTTCAATTTGTCTCGGGTTGGCCACTGCTGTCGCTCTGTTGATGGTGTTTTCAAACTTTATTTCCGATAGATATAAATCAGTCTCCAAATTGTTAATTTTTTTTATGCTCTCCTCATTCATAAACAGATCATAAAATTGCAGTCGAGATTGTACTATCTCATCTTTAGAGTTTCCAAACAATCTCTTTAAAACATCAGGCTCCTGGTCTATAGGTTTAAGCTGTCCGTTATCCACAGTTGTACGAGCCAATAGATATCTCATCTTCCCTTTGAGAGAACTTCCGGGCAAATATGGACGTTGGGTCAACATATCTCTCACAATGACTGAATCTACAGCTCCTATAGCAGAAAAATCAGAAGAAGCCCCTATATGCATCCCTGTCCTTAATGTCAATTTTCCTGTGATCATTATTTTACCTTTTATAGTTGATATCATTTTAGTCGCCTCCCTCATATTTATGGTATGCTACTATAGCTTCTATATATTTGCTAAAGGATTCAAATTTGCTTTTGCTGTTTCCTATATCGTCAATTCTTTCCGTGATCTTTGCAACATTATTGAACTTTTCTACCGGTCCTCTTTTACCAAACCTGCCACACTGATAAATAAATTTAATTTTTAAATACTGCAACTCGCTTATTATGTCCTCGGGAAGAACGTCGCCTTTTATTCTACCCTCTGCCTGATAGGCTAATATCTTGTTTGAGATCATGTTAACTCCTGCCAGAAACTTCCTTATCTGTGCTGTAGTCAATTTTTTTCTTTGTGAATTAAGTTCTTTAACAACCTCTTGGGCTTGTTTAGCATAATCCACCATAACAATCATCCTTCCTCTCTGTTTAAATATACGATCAAAGTTAATGCAGTTAAAAACTCTTTTCTATCATCTTCATTGATAGCCCAGTGGTATAATTTATCTTTTAAATCTCTATATTTAGACTTGACTATATCGCTTGCTTGCTGCGATGGCTCTATCCCTGCCAAAGTATAGGCAATCCGGGCTAAATTAATCTTGTCATCCTCTACCATGCTCCGATATAAATTTATCAATTTGTATATAAAAGATGTGCCTGCATAAAGCTTGTCTTTTTGTACTTGCTTGTCATCATAATAAAACCACTTATTGAGTATGCTGATTTTTTGATTGCATACATTATTTATAAACCGATCCCATTTGTATACATGCTCTCCAGCATTGTTCTCTTCATTATTAGGAGCAAACAAAGCTATCGAATCCTTTCCATTGCTTTTAGCCATATTTTCTAAAATTCCAGTAATATGTGCCATTTGGTATATAGGAAATTCATGTTTAAACATTCCTATCCCTGCTGAAAAAGTTAATTTACCTTGGCCCAATTTTGTGAAACTATTATATAAATCCACTGCAAAGGCTATTATTTCATTCCAAGCCCCTACAATAAATACATCGTCCCCTCCGGAATAGACTATTACTAGGTTTTTTTCTTGGTCTGTTCGGGCATCCCCGAATATAAAACTATTTTGCTGCACCCCTTGGCAAATTCTATTTATATCGGATTTAAAAAACATTGATAATATCC
>JAQVDB010000077.1 GCA_028698525.1 Clostridia bacterium | reverse complement strand
AAAGCGCCATGCTGTCTTTTCCCCCGGAAACGCCTACAGCGATACTATCGCCATCACGAATCATATCAAATTGATGTACTGCCCGCCTCAACCTGCTGAGTATAGCCTTCAAATACAATTCTCCTTTCACGTGTCACGGGGACGTTTCGCCCGACACGCTTATTTTCACTATTCTATATCCCGTGCTATATTTTTTATTATCTATTTAAATTGTTCGTATGTCAATAATTTGCCTGTATATGCATCAGCATAACATGATAAATTAAAATAAAATTCAGGTTCAGTTTATGATATAATTAAATAATAAATAAACATCAATATACATATTAACTCAAAAAGTTTCATTTATTAATATATTGTTTAATCACAGTTTGTTTAGAAAGGTTGCTATATGAATGTTTGCGGCTGAAAGAATCGAAAAGATAAAAGAATTGTTATACTTATATAAACATGTAGATGTAACTTCCTTAAGTTCAATTTTATCAGTGTCTGAGGCCACCGTGAGAAGGGATCTAGAAAAGTTAGAAAAAGAAGGATTTTTAAAGAGAACCCATGGAGGAGCGTTGTTGAAGGAAGATGTAAATGCAGATCCCCACATAATAAGTAATAGTGTTCCAAATTATGAAGAGAAAAAACTAATAGGATATATAGCGTCTCAACTGGTAGAAGATAATGAGGTTATAGCCATAGGTTCAGGTACAACTTGCTTAGAATTAGCCAAAAACTTAAAAACTAAAAAACACCTATCTATAGTCACTAATAATGTGCTGATCGCTGCAGAGTTAAGCCAGAACAAAAATGTAAAAGTGATATTAACTGGTGGACATGCTATCGCAGATGAGACATCTATTACGCTGATCGGAGAATTTGCGTACAATATGATATCTAATATATACGTAAACAAGGTTTTTCTAGGTGTGGATGGTGCAGATATAAACAATGGTTATACTTGCAGCGATAACGAGATAGCCCTAGTTTGGAGAAAGTTTCATAAGATATCGGGAGAAATTATTATAGCGGCGGACTATACCAAGTTTGGCAAAAGAGATTTTATCAAGTTAGGGCCTTTAGACATAGCTGATAAAGTGGTGACCAACGAAAAGGTGGCAGAAGAATACAAACAATACTTTTTTGAAAAAGGCATTCCCATTTATACCAGTTATCCTTTTAATGCATAGGATTTCTTATAAAATTTAAGCCCTCTTTAATTAATTGCGATAGTAAAAAAAGGAGGAATATGATGCAAAGCTCTCTTTTAGAGGTGCGCAACCTTTCAAAGACCTATTATGCTCAAACAGTATTGAAAAATATAAATATTTCATTAAAATCCGGGGAAATACATGCAATTATAGGAGAAAACGGAGCGGGCAAATCTACCCTGATGAGAATATTATCTGGCATAGAACAACAGGATGAAGGACAAATATATTTAGAATCTAAACCTATCAAAATGACTACACCCTATCAAGCTCAAGAACTTGGCATAAACTCAATATATGAAGAAATAAATTTGATCGGATCTATGAGTGTCTTGGAAAATATATTCTTAGGGCGATGGCCTTTGTTTAAACAAAGGTTTTTTTCGATTATAGATTGGAAAAAGGCCAAAACCCAGGCAGAGGCATTGTTAGACATATTGAATTTTAATATAAGACCGGGTCAGAAGGTAGCCCAATTGAGTGCAGGCGAAAAAAAAATGGTGGAAATCGTTAAAGCCTTGTACTTAAACTCAAAAGTATTGATAATAGATGAAGCTACAAATGTATTTAATTCCGATGAAATAGAAAGTTTTTTTAATGTCCTTAAAAGGACGAAGCAAATGGGTGTATCTATTTTTTTTGTTTCACATAAAATTGATCAGGTTATGCAAATAGCTGATACTATAACGATTATCAGAGATGGAAGGATAATAGCTACAGAGGATAAAAAGAATGTAGACAAAAAGGCTCTAATGTTTAAGATAGCGGGAGAAGATTTTGTAAATCGATTTCCTAAAATAAAGAGCAGGCCAGGCAAACAAGTGTTGCGGTTAGAGCACTTAAAAGATAATCATGCTTTAAAAGATGTAAGTTTTTTCCTTAGAGAATCTGAAATAGTGGGGCTGACAGGATTGACCGGTTCAGGGAGGAGTGCGATAGCAAAGTCGATATTTGGGATGAACACTTTGACAAGTGGGGAAATTTTTATCAACAATAAAAAGGTTGTGATAAGATCTCCCGAAGACGCGATAAAATATAAGATAGGATATATATGTGAGGACAGGAACGACGGTCTTGTCAATAATATGCGCATGTCTGAAAATATTTCTTTATCTCATTTTGATGGTGTGACGACAAACAATGTCATAGATAAAGCCTTGGAAAATCGAATTGCCAAAGACTATGCAAAGCTGCTGGGTCTAAAAGAGGATAGCTTATTCAAAAAAGCGAAATACTTGAGCGGAGGAAACAAGCAGAAAATAATACTAGCTAAATGGTTGTTCACTAATGCTAAAATATTCATATTCGATGAGCCTACTAAAGGTTTGGATATCCCCTCAAAAGTAGAAATATATAATCTTATGAATGAATTGATATTAAAAGACAAATCTATACTTTTAATATCCTCTAATTTAGATGAGCTCATGGGGATGAGCGATAGAATATTGGTGCTGAATGAGGGTAGAATTGTGGCAGAATTAAAAGATCAAGATATAAAGGAAAAAAATATAATATATTATGCTTCTTATTATTAATATTTAAAAATCAGCCCTAGTGGCTGAATTTTTTTGCAATACGTGATTGAATATGAACATAAACAAAAAAAATCAATCAAACAAAGAAGGATTTTTTCACTTTGTGTAGAATATAATATTAAGAACTAACAAATATTTTTTATAAACAAAAATAAGGAGGTTATATATTAGATGATATCTAAAAAAAATTTGGCTGTTTTGAGTATGTTATTGGTATTATTATTGGTCATAGCTGGTTGCGGTGCAGATTCGTCTGCCCCTCAGGATTCAGTAACAGAGGGTGGTGACCAAGAGAGCAGCGATCAAGAAAGTAGTGACAAAGACAGTGGCGATAGCATAGTAATCGGTGCGTTGTTGATGGATACCCAGCAAGAGTGGTTTGCAGAGGTCATGGAGGGAATGAAGAGTGCGGCAGATGACTTAGGTGTGGAAGTCAAGGTTATGAGTTCAGACTCTGACGCCGCCAAGGAAGCTGATATAGTGGACAACTTCATATCCCAACAGGTGGATGCTATAAGTATTTGTCCTACCAACCAGGAAGCTTCTATACCTGCTTTAGATAGGATAGATGCTGCGGGAATTCCGGTGGTTCAGTGGAACACCAAAGTAGAATCGGATAAATTCGAATATTATGTAGGTGTTGATAACTATTCTCTAGGGGCTCAAACCGGAGAGTTTGCTGCCAAGTACATTGAGGAGAATATGGATGGAAAGGCAAAGATAGCTGTACTGGGCATAAGTAAGTATGCCATAGGCATAGACAGAGTAAAAGGTTTTCTAGACGAGATGGAGAAGTTGGAAGGCGTAGAAATAGTAGACCAACAGGATGCAGAATTTAAAGAAGATGGGATGAGTGTTACAGAAAGTATGCTACAGGCTAATCCGGATACTGATATAATTTGGGCATGGAATCAGGGAGCATTGTTAGGAGGCCTTGCAGCCTTAAAGGGAAGCAATTCTGATATACCTATAATGGGAACTGATATGAGTATCGATATTGCAAAAGCTATGTTGGAGGAAGATTCTCAATTGCTAGCTGTGACGACACAACAGCCCTTTGAGATAGGATATAAATCCATAGAGACAGCAGTAAAATTGGTAAAAGGTGAAGATGCTGAAGAAAATATAATTGTTCCTTTAGTTACATATACCCTTGAAAATAAAGATGAAATACAAAAATATTTGGATGATAGAGAATATCTGATGAAATAATCATTGACAGGTAGATGGGGTGTTATCACCCTGTCTACTATTGTTAATCACTTAAGAATGAGGTGTTTATTATTGGAACAGCAATATATACTTGAGGCCAAGGACGTCAGCAAACAATTTTCCGGCAATTACGTATTGAAGAAAGTGAGATTCCAATTAAAGAAAGGTGAAATACATGCACTTGTAGGAGCTAACGGTGCAGGAAAAAGTACTTTTATAAAGATAATAACAGGGGCTCATAAGTGCGACCAAGGTGAAATAATTATAGATGGGGAAAAGGCCAACATATATTCCCCTCATTGTGCCAAACAGATGGGAATAAGTGCGGTATATCAAGAATTCAGCTTGGTGGATAGTTTGACGGTAGCAGAGAATATCTTTTTGGGAAGACTGCAGGCCCAGGAAAGAAAGGTATTTAATACTATAGATTGGAAAGATATAAATGCAAGGGCAAGAGAAGTATTAGATCGGATGAATTGTGATATTGATACAAAAAAGTTGGTAAGGGATTTAGGAGTAGCTGAAAAGCAGTTGGTAGAAATCGCAAAGGAATTGGTGGATAATTCTAAGATATAGATTATGGATGAACTTACAGCTTCGCTCACCGATAACGATATAGACAATCTGTTTAAAGTAGTAAAAGGGCTGGCACAAAAAGGAATAAGCATCATATATATATCCCACAGATTGGAAGAATTGCCCGTGATCGCCGACAGGATAACGGTGTTTAGAGATGGATTATATGTTACTACACTGGATACGGAAAAAACTGATAAAGAGATGATAATTGAACATATGGTGGGAAAAGATCTGGAACATACCTCTAAAACAAAAAAGGTATCAGATCAGGTGTTGCTTAAGGTGCAAGGACTGAACGGTGGAAGATTTTCCGATATATCCTTTGAACTTCATAAAGGAGAGATATTGGGGTTATCCGGGTTAGCAGGGGCAGGAAGGACAGAACTTGCCCGAAGTATATTCGGATTAGATCCCATACAATCGGGAGAAATAATATTTAAATCCAAAAAGGTTAAAATCAATTCGCCCCAGGATGCAAAAAACTTGGGCATTGGATTTGTAACTGAAGATCGTAAAGGAGAAGGCATAATTCCAAGACTGGATATAAAGGAGAATATATCTATAACGGTGCTGGACAGAATAACTAAACACATGTCTATTAACATGGATAAAGAAAAGAAACTAGCCCAAGAATATATAAAATACTTGGACATAAAAGCAACCAGTATAGATCAGATATTACAAAAATTGAGTGGAGGCAATCAGCAGAAGGTGATAATAGCCAAATGGCTTGCAGTAAATCCTTCAGTGTTGATATTGGATGAGCCTACCAGAGGTATAGATGTAGGCGCAAAAGGACAGATATACAGCATACTCAACAAGTTAGCGGATCAGGGTATGGGGATAATTGTTATTTCGTCTGAGATACCTGAAATATTACAGATAAGCGATAGAATACTTGTGATGGCTGATGGAAAATTGACAAAAGAGCTGGCAGCTGACGAGGCTAGTCAAGAAAAAATATTATACTATGCTACTACCCAGAATAAAGATAGAGCAGCTATGTGAGGAGGGTTTAATTTGCTAGGGACAGAAGAAAGTCAAAACAGAATAGGGAGCAAAATAAGGGTCAAGGAATTTTTCAGCAGATACATGTTGTATTGTTTATTCTTATTATTAGTTTTAATATTGTCTTTTTCAACAGATAAATTTTTTACAGTGACCAATATAGTGTCTACTTTAAGGCAGATTTCTATACAGTCCATTATAGCGGTAGGCATGACCATGGTAATTGTTTTGGGACAAATAGATTTAAGTGTTGGAGCTATAGTGGCTTTTGCATCCGTTGTCAACGCATTGCTCATGAGAGGTGGAATGCCTATATTTCCTGCTATAATTATAACTTTAATACTTAGCAGCATATGGGGATTGATAAACGGTATTGTTACTGCAAAGCTGAATATTCATGCATTTTTGGTCACCCTTGCCATGATGACGGTGGTCAGGGGAGTTACCTATACTTTAACCGGTGGATATCCGGTAGGAGATTTGCCTAAACAATTCTATACTTTAGGAGCAGGGCATGTAGGGATCATTCCTTTACCTGTTATTTATATGATTGCTATATACATAGTAGGTGTTTTCGTCCTGGATAGAACGCCCTTTGGAAGATCTATATATGCTATTGGTGGTAATGCCGAAGCGGCAAGGCTTTCAGGCATAAAGATAGAAAAAATAAAGATTATTGTTTTTACTATTACCTCTCTTTTATCCGGATTAGCGGGCATCGTATTATCCTCCAGATTGATGGCAGGTTCGCCTGAAACTGGTGTAGGGTGGGAACTGGATATAGTTGCTGCTGTTATAATAGGTGGAACCAGCATGTTCGGAGGAGAAGGAAAACTAACAGGAACCTTGATGGGTATGCTTTTTATAGGAGTGCTGACCAATGGTATGATTTTATTAGGCGTAACCCCTTATATGCAGCAAGTGATAAGAGGATTGGTTATATTGATAGCCGTCATAATGAACAGTTTCCAAAAGGAATAGGAGGTTATGTAAATGAATAAAATGGATCGATTTTATGCTACCATCGAAAGACGTCCCGTTGACAGGCCGGCTAGCTGGCTGGGTCTGCCTGTACCGGAAGCTGAACCGGGATTGCTTGAATACTTCAATGCAGAAAATATAGAACAACTGAAACATATAATAGATGATGATATTTATCCTGTGGATATTCCTTATCATTCTCCTGTGAGCGATTCTATAGCTGAGGCTTTAGATTTTAAAAAGGAATCGGAAGGTATGCCTGATGGAAGGACGTTGACAGCACCGGGATTTTTTGAGGATTATTCAGATGCTTCAGCGGTAGATGCATTTGATTGGCCGGATCCCTCTAAGTATATAGATCCTCAAGAATGCAAGAAAGCCGTTGAACGAGCACCTAAGGATTACCCCAAGCTGGGTGTACTATGGTCCTGTCATTTTCAAGACGCATGTTCAGCTTTTGGAATGGAAACGGCTTTGATAAAGATGCTGGAAAACCCGGACATGTTCAGAGCGGTTATAAATAGAATAACGGAGTTTTACTTGGATGCCAACGAAATATTCTACAGCGCTACAAAAGGGAAGTTGGATGCTATCCTGATAGGAAACGATTTTGGCAGTCAGACCTCCCTCATGCTTTCTCCGGATGCTATAAGAGAATTTGTATTTCCAGGCACAAAAAAATTGATAGAACAGGCCAAAAGTTATGGATTAAAAGTATTTCATCACTCCTGTGGTGCAGTACATGATGTGATTCCGGACTTGATAGAATTGGGAGTGGACGTGATCCATCCTATTCAGGCGTTGGCAAAGAACATGGAACCTGAAAGGTTGAAAAAGGATTTTGGGGATAAGGTGTCTTTTTGTGGAGGTGTGGATGCCCAGAACTTATTGGTTAACGGTACACCTGAACAAATGAGAGAAAAAGTGCTGCAATTGAAAGAAATCTTTCCTACCGGACTTATAATATCGCCCAGCCATGAAGCAGTGCTTCCAGATGTAAATCCGGCTAATATTGAAGCATTATTCGATGCTGTAAAAGAATAAATAGGAGGATTAGATGATGAAACGATTTGGTCAAATAATAAAGGTAAATCCTGAAAAATTGGAAAAATATAAGAAGTTGCACGCAAACCCTTGGCCAGAAGTACTGGATATGATCAAAGAGTGTAATATACAAAACTATTCTATATTTTATAAGGACGGCTATTTGTTTGCGTACCTTGAATATGTAGGAGACGATTATCAGGCTGACATGGAAAAGATGGCTGCAGATCCTATAACACAGAAGTGGTGGGATGAATGCAAACCCTGCCAGATACCCTTGGATACAAGGAAAGAAGGAGAATGGTGGGCTGACATGGAAGAGGTATTTCATATTGATTGATAAATTTAAGGCGAAATCACTGGCATTTCGCCTGACACATTTTTTGTTTCGTGTCATGGGGACGTTTCGATTGACATGGAAATGCCATGGGGACGTTTCGCCTGACACATTTTTTGTTTCGTGTCATGGGGACGTTTCGATTGACACGTTTCTATTTTCCATCATCTCTTTAAATTGTTCGTATATCAATAACATGCCAATTTATCGCTATTACATATTAAAACGTATGCTAGGTCAATCAAGA
>JAQVDB010000076.1 GCA_028698525.1 Clostridia bacterium | reverse complement strand
TTCACCCCTATAAGAGGTATATCCCTCGCAAAGCTTATGCCCTTTGCACAGGATAATCCAACAAGCAGGGCACCTACAAGGCCGGGTCCATATGTAACAGCGACTGTTCCTATATCGTCAAAAGTAACCTTTGCCTCATCCAACGCCTGCTGTATGACTAAATTAATCATCTCTATATGCTTTCGAGATGCTATTTCAGGTACCACTCCTCCAAATTTTTTATGTAGATCTATCTGAGATGATATTATATTAGACAATACCTGCCTTCCATCTTGAACTACCGCAGCAGAAGTCTCATCACAGGAAGATTCTATAGCTAATATTTTTATATTTTTCAATTAAATTCTCTCCTTTTTCGATTGTATGTTTATCCTTATTTTAAGTATTATTCTTATAATTATCAATAACAAAGTTATACCATTCCAGTATTGCATCAAAATAATAGTTCAATTATCAGTGCTTTGCTTTATAACAACTTAATAATACAAAGATAAATATTATAAAATAACAAAAGAAGGATTTTCAATTTTTTTATTGAATCTGTTTATATAATTATGTTTTTAATTTATAATATAAACATACATAATAATGAAAGAGATGAAAATATATGATACGTGAGATGATGAAATGAACAAAATATTGCTATTTTTTAATAATTTAAACATTAAAAACAAGCTAATAATATCTTTTTTGATAGTTTCTATTATACCCACTACTTTTATTGGCTTAATATCTTACAATATTTCTTCTGACATCGTTAAAGAAATGAGAATCAATGAATCAATCTATGAATTGAGCAATGTAAATGAAAAAGTAAATCAGCTGCTTAAAAACAAAGAATTAATTGCAATTAAATTCTCGTTAGATAGAAATCTTTACGACCTATTGTCAAACAGATCTATTGACCAAAGCCAATATATAAAAAAAACATTTGATTTAGATAAAATGCTATACGATTATAGGTATACCGAACAAACTCACTCCATATATATTTTTGATAATAATGACAAAATATATACTAATGATAATAAAGTAGGGATAACCCGCAAGCAACTAGAATCTACACCATGGTTTAATAAAAATATTGATACAAACAATCATTTTTGGGGTGAAACGATAAATATCAACGGCTCAAATGTACTCCCACTAATAAGAATAATAAAAGACACAAAAACTTCCAATGAAATCGGACTAGTGCAATTGAATATTGAAGAAAAAAATATATATAATTTATATCAAGGCAACCAGCTTAATAAAAGTAATATAACATATTTATTAAATAAAGATAATAATATAATATCTTGTTATAATAAAAGTTTTTTAGGAAAAGATTTTTCTGATATTTATAATGATAATTTAAATTTTATCAATCATAGCGGATATTTTCAGCGAAAAATAAATGGTAGAAAATATATATTTGTATATAAAGTAGATAAAGATAACCAATGGAAGTATATAAACGTCATATCTCTTGATAGAATAACTGCTTCAAGTAATTATATAAAGAGATACACTTTTTATATATGCATTCTGTCTATTATAATATGTTTAGCAGTTTCCATGTTTTTATCATCTAGATTCACAGATCCTATACACAAATTGATAAATATGATGGATAAGGCCGAAAGTGGAAACCTGGATGTTACGTTTAAATCAAAATACAATGATGAAATCGGGAAGCTGGGGAAAAGTTATAACAACATGGTTGCTAGATTGAAAAAATCCATAGATGACATATTCGACATTCAAGCTAAAAAACGCGAAGCAGAATACAAGGCCATGGAATTTCAGATAAATCCCCATTTCCTTTATAATACTCTATCATCAATAATATGGTTATCTAATAAAGGGGAAAATAAAGATGTAATAAAAATGACCGATTCTCTATCCAAACTCTTCAGGATAAGCATTAGCAAAGGTAGAGAGGTAATCACAATTAGAGAAGAGGTAGAACATGTAAAGAACTATTTGGAAATACAAAAAATAAGATATAAAGATGAATTTGAATGTATATATGATATTGATGAAAATATTTTAGGACTTTATACAATAAAGATTATTCTACAGCCTTTAGCAGAAAATGCCCTATATCACGGTATAAGGGATATGGAGTGTAAGGGTATTATAAAAATAACCGCTAAAAAATTTGCAGACTATATAATATTAGAAGTTATGGATAATGGAAATGCCTTATCAGAACAGGGTATAAAAAATATGAACGATTTTTTATATAACGATACATCTGATGAAAGATTTGGGATAGGTATACGAAATGTAAATAATAGAATAAAGTTTTATTTCAAGGGCGGATATGGCTTGACATTTCATAAGGACGGCATTTACACAATAGCTAGAATCAAAATCCCGGTCATAGAGGAGGTAAATGATGTATACAATTTTAGTGGTAGATGATGAAAAAATCATAAGAGAGGGGATCTGCAGCACACTGGATACTATAGAAGGGATAAATACATTATCCGCTAAAAATGGTAGCATAGCTTTAGATATAATATGTAAAGAGCAGATAGATGCCATGGTGTTAGATATTAAAATGCCGGTAATGGACGGCTTAGAACTTTTAAAACAGCTGAAACATCATAATAAACAGGTTATAACAATTATATTGAGCGGATATGATGAATTCGATTATGCTAAAAAAGCTATGAAATATGGAGCAGTTGACTATATTTTAAAACCCTTTACTCCTGAAACCGTTATCAAATTAGGAAATGATTTAATAGACAAGATTAAGTACAAGCAAAAGAGACAAAAAGAACTGGAACAACTAAAAGAACAACTAGAACAGAGCAAGCCTTTCATAAAAGAAAGATTTTTTAGAGATATATTGAACAACAAAATAAATCAGCAAGTATTTGAACAGAGAAAAAAATTTCTAGACATAGATATTGAGGGGGAATACTATCAAGCAGTTGTTATAGAAATAGAAAAAGAAGATTTTATTGAGGAGCAATCTTATCAAATAATGATAATGTCTTTGCAAAAAATCGTAGATGCTGGGATACGAGGATATAATTGCGAGCTGTTTCACTTAAATACAGATTTATTTGTTTTATTGTTTTTTTATAATGATCAACCGGTAGAGCATGAAAAAACATACGAAACTGTAGAAAAGATTAAAAATAATGCAGAAAAAGAATTGGATATAACCTTAAGCATTGGAATAGGACAAATTGCAAAAGGCATAAAATCAATAAATAAATCCTACAAACAGGCACTTCATGCTTTAAATTATAAGATGCTCATTGGAAAGGGAAATATAATCAACATCAATGATATAGATGAAAAACAGACCAATATAAATAATATTTTTGATGAAGAACAATTCATCAATATATTAAATTTTAATGATAAAGAGGATGTAATAGAACACATAGATTCAATATTTAAACGTATACGGAATATACAGCAGCAACTGAGTTTAAACAGTGTAAATCTTTTATGCATTCGAATAATCTCTACATGTATGATTGTAATGGAACAAACTAACTCAATAAATGAACAGCTCTATTCAGGGAAAGGTACAAGTCCTTATGTAGAATTCTTTAAATTAAAATCCCTGCAGGAGATTGAACTTTGGATTAAAAATTTTGTAACTAACGTAGCAGATTTCATAAAATCTAACAGGAAAAGTAATTGCAATAAAATAGTTGAACAGGCAAAAAAAATCATTTTAGAAAACTATGACAAAGATATAAATTTGAAATATATAGCAGATAATCTGTTTTTAAGCAAAAATTATTTTGGTCAATTGTTTAAAAACGAAGTAAATATGAGTGTGAACGAGTATATAAACAAAATAAGAATTAAACAGGCTAAGGAATTATTGGAAAATAGCAGCTTGAAAATGTATGAAATCGCCTCTAAAGTAGGTTTTAGCGATCAACATTATTTTAGTTCAGTATTCAAAAAGACTATAGGGGTATCCCCCAAAGAATACAGGGATTTAATGTGATTTTTCTGCGACACCAAACATTCCTTGTTTTTACACTGTCTAAAATTATAGCCTTATAAACAAAGAATTACAGCCAGATTTATCTGGCTGTAATTCTTTGTTTTTACTATATCAGTCTTGCCTTCTTTCAACAATTGCTTTCCAATCCAATTCTTTGATATTATCCGCATCATAAACTGTGGATTCTGATTTGATTTCTTTAGGCAACTCTTTACCATCAAAGTGATCTTTTATCGCTTGAATTGTATCGTGGGCTTGTACTGCTGGAGATGTAACAAAGAACGCTTTAAGTATTGGATGATTGCTTTCCAATTGTTCAAAGGGCTCTACTCCCCAAGCACCACCTGTAACGATGATGTCATCCCTGCCTGCCGCTTCAATTGCTGATGCTGCACCTGCAGCTGTATCGTAGTTAATTCCAAACACAGCATCTACGTCAGGATGTGCAGTAAGGATGTTTTCCATAACTGCCATGGAGTCAGTTCTAGTTGCTTTACCATCCTGCTGAGCAACAATTTCTACACCTTCCATGGACTCCATAACCTCTCTAAATCCTTGTGCCCTTAATCCACAAACTATAGCGGATTGGGGGAAATCTATTATTGCAACTTGAGCCTTTCCATCAAGATTTTCTTCTATATACTTCTTAACCCATCTACCAACTGATGCACCATCTTCATAAAAATCAAAACCGATATGGGATATTACTTTTTCACTTTCAGAAGGCCCATCATAGGTAAACACAGGTATGCCTTTGTCTATAGCATCTTCAATAGCCGGTACTAATCCTGCGGGGTCAGCACATGCCAGAGCTATAGCATCAACACCTTTTTGTACAAAGTCTTCCATTTGCTGTGTCTGCTTTGCCGGATCAGAGTCCGCGTCTTGTATCAATAGTTCATACCCTGCTTTTTCAGCTTCATGCATAAAGCTTGCTTCAATATCCTTATAATATTCATCACGTCTATAGAAAAGTGATACACCGATAACCTTCTTTTCACCATCGCCTTGACTCATTTCTTCGTCTTTACTATCATCTTCAACCTTTTCCCCATCATCATCAATCTCATCTACCTTATCATTTCCACAAGCTGTAAACAATGAAACTACCAAACATAATGTTAAGACAACTGCAAACATCTTAAAAAATTTGTTCATAGAAATCCTCCTTATATCATCTTATATTTTCTTCGTCTTGCTTTCTTTATTCATTATTATATTTATTTGTATCATCTAAGTAAGAAAGACGAATAATTTATGCTCATCAATGGTATTAAATATCTTGAGTTGACTTAAAATTAACTGTCAATAATTTATCTTGTAGCATACTCCATTATTATTTCCTGACTAAAGCTATCTCTATCCACTTCGCCGGTTATTCTTCCATCATGCATAACCAAAATTCTATCACACATACCTATGAGTTCAGGCAATTCAGAAGATATCATGATTATACCTTTGCCTTCCGATGCTAAATTACATATCAGTCTGTATATTTCAGCTTTAGCACCTACATCAATACCTCTGGTAGGCTCATCAAAAATTAAAATATCTGAATCCACAGCTAGCCATTTTGCTAAAACAACTTTTTGTTGATTTCCCCCACTTAAATTTTTAACTACCCTTTCTTCATCTGGAGTAACTATCCTTAATTTATCAATATAATCTAATGCTAATTTCTTTTCTAATGAATCGTTTATTATTCCATTCTTCAAAATTTTGTCAATACCAACAAGACTAGTATTTTGTTTTACACTCATACCAAGGACTAATCCGTGTAATTTCCTATCTTCAGGCACTAATCCTATTTTCTTTTCAATGGCATCGGTGACATCATTTATCTCAACTTTTTTTCCCCTTATATATATCTCTCCACTACTCTTTTTATCGGCACCGAAAATAGTCCTGGCAAGTTCTGTCCTGCCGGCACCGACCAAGCCAGCGATACCTAAAATTTCCCCTTTCTTTAACTGGAAATTGATGTTCTCTAATACACCTGTTCTATTTAAATTTTTTACCTCTAATAGAGTATCCGTTATCTCAACCGCCTGTTTGGGATATTCATTTTCTAATTCTCTGCCAACCATGCTGGAAATCA
The DNA here is from genome assembly GCA_028698525.1 of Clostridia bacterium. Taxonomy (NCBI): domain Bacteria; kingdom Bacillati; phylum Bacillota; class Clostridia; species Clostridia bacterium. Next base: position 2,145 of record JAQVDB010000076.1, on the reverse strand, counting down.
GAGCTTTTCTGTCCACATCTTTGACATCTGCAGTTTTTATATGCATACCATCTCTTAATACTGTAACTCTATCAGCCAACTCAAAAACCTCTTCTAATCGGTGAGAAATATATATAATGGTAACTCCTTTTTCCTTCAGCATTTTTAATATATTGAATAAAATATCAAGTTCTTTTTCAGTTAAAGTGGCTGAAGGCTCATCCATAATAATCAATTCCGCATTAAAAGATAACGCTTTGCAAATCTCTACTATCTGCTGCTGCGCAACACTTAATTTATTAACGGTAGCGTTCATATCAATTTTTACATTGAGTTGATCTAATAGCTGCTGAGCTTCTTTATATAATTTCCTCCAATTGACTAGCTGTACTATTTTATTGTTTTTATTAACTGGAGGCCGTCCTAAAAAAATATTCTCCGCCACTGTCAATGTTTCAACCAACTTTAGTTCCTGATGAACTACACTCATGCCTAGCATCTGGGCTTCCAATGGACTATTGACGTTTACTTCCTTGCCTTTAAAATCAAAACTTCCTTTGTCTGCAGAATATACTCCAGATAAAATCTTTATTAATGTTGATTTTCCAGCTCCATTTTCCCCTACTAATGCATGTATATCTCCTTTTCTGACATCAAAAGACACACCATCTAAAGCTTTAACACCAGGAAAATATTTAGATATGTTTTTTATCCTTAATAAATTATTATCACTCATAAAATACCTCCTAGTTTCATACTTCGTTTTCTTTCTTTGTCTTATATACATCTAGACCTATTGCAAATACCAATACTAGTCCTTTAATCATTTCCTGGTAATATGATGATATATCTAATAATGTCATACCATTCATCAATATACCTATCAAAACTGCTCCGAAAAGCACACCTATTGCTTTACCTTTTCCACCTGTGATACTCACTCCGCCTATAACTGTTGCTATAACTGCTTCAAATTCCCAACCTAAACCCGCATTCGGTTGACCTGATGCTAGTCTTGACACCAGAATAATACCACTTATAGCAGCTAATGCACCGCCAATAATATAGGTAATAGTCTTTACCTTTAAAACCTTTATACCTGACAAATATGCGGCTTCTTCGTTACCACCGGCAGCATATACAAATCTTCCAAATCTAGTTTTCTGGGATACAAAATGCGCTAATAAAAATACAACCAACATAATTATTACCGGCCATGGAATACCTAACAAATAACCTCTACCTATAAAAGCTATTGAGCTTGGTAAACCTGAAATAGGATACGCATTTGTTAATACATAGGTCAATCCTCTAGCAACTGACATCATTCCCAAGGTAGCTATCATTGGGGGTATACCAAGCTTTGTAACCTGCCATCCATTTATTCCACCTGCTAATGCACCTACTAGTATAGCTAAAATAAACGCTACAAATGGTGGCATATTTAAACTTACAATGCTGCCTGCAAAAACTATACCTGTTAATCCAACCAATGCACCTACTGAAATATCTATTCCACCGCCTACCATAACAAAAAATGTACCTGCTGCCATTATAGCTATCATTGAAGTCTGACGTAAAACGTTCATTATATTATCTACTGTGAAAAATGCATCAGAAAAGATAGCCAGTATAACAGTTAAAATAATAACTGCATAAATTATTACATATTCACTTAAAAAACCTTTTAATTTTTGTACAAAACTATTTTGGTCTTTCTCAACCACAGAATTTTTAGTATCACCCTTTGTTTTCAAACCCATTCTTTAAATCCTCCTTTAGTGCATTTAATTATAGAAAATTATGGGACATAGCAAACTTGATTTGCTGATTCTATAAAAATTATGATTTGTTGTTCATCTCCTCTCCCAAAAGGTTATGTGCTGGGTAATTAATGTAAAATTTCAAATTTTCTTATAATATCAAAATACAAAATTATCAGCCATCTACACAGCACCTTATCTTGAATGACTTTATTTTTCTGTTATTATATTTATTCGACAAATTCTTTTTCAAACCTTTGGAATAATCAACGATTTTTTTTAATAAATAAGGGATTAATATTCTCATAAAAAAATAAGCATGCCCCGTTAATTGGACATACTTATTCTAATCCATATCCGATAATCTGCTCCTGTCCCCTGAAGGGGATTAGTGTTCTTCAAT
>JAQVDB010000075.1 GCA_028698525.1 Clostridia bacterium | reverse complement strand
GTTAATAAAAGATGCTGTTAGCATGTTTTTAGGCGAGTGTAAGGAGCGGGTCCTGCGACGAAGGAAGCGGGAAGCGACGTATCAGGATGCGAGCATAGCGAAGCAGGCGTTGCCTCTCTCTCCGCCAGTTTGAAGGCACTTCACTTAACTAAAGTAAGGTGCTTTTTTCACGTATATTTCACAAAAATTTCACAGAAGTTTTTTTCTTTCCCAATCCTTACTAAAAACACCACTTTATCAGCCCCAAATAGCCTTATCGATTGTAGCAGCTATTTCTTTCTGGACCTCTATTTCCACATGTCCATAATAATCATTTGTAATTACGATAGTACTATGTCCAAGTCTTTCAGATGCACCTTTCATATGAACATTATTGCTAATCATTAACGAACCATTGCTATGTCTAAGTTCATGAAACGTTATATCTGGAAGGTCATACTTCTTCATACGCAAATCAAAATTCCTTGATACATGGGAAGGATTCATCAACGTGCCATCCGGCCATGTGCATACATAATTTGAAACTCTGCTAGACTTTCGCTTGATAGATCCCTTGGTCAGCAGTCAATAATATTCGCTCACGCTTAGTCATCCTCATTAGCATTGTTCGCTCTTATAATTGACTGCTAGCTCTGTTAGTGTCTTTGTTAGTAATGCTCAGACTAGCACGGTGGTGGGGTCATCCTGCTAGACTTTAGCTCGATAGATTCTTTGGGCAGCAGACATTCCTCTGCGCTCATAGGGGTCATCCCCATATAGCACTGTTCGCTCCTATGAATGCCTGCTTGCTACGCTAGCGTCTTTGCTATTAACTCTGCCAGTGCCTCTGCAAGGCCCCTATCAAGCTGCATCGGGCAGACTCCTTTCAGTTCGTTATCCTGCCCTGGGCAGCTTGCTCGCTTATTAAGTGTCTGTGCAAGGCCCCTTCCAGGTTGCGTCGGGCAAACTCCCTTCGGTTCGTTATCTCGCCCTGGGCAACCTGATATACCCCTAAGCGTCTTTGCTGGATCTCAATTCCTTGGTCATACCTATAAAGAAACCTGTGGATTTGTGGATAGCTCTCGTAACAAATCAGGGTAATAATGCCGAGCTAACCACAATCTCTCACAGGTTCGAATACTACGGCTAAAAAATATATAAGTATTTCTTTGCAGCAATATAAAATAAAAGTATGTCTATACGTGTCTTCGCTAGTGCCTATGTCAGTGTCTCTGGAGAATCTCCTGGCCCCTGCTCTGCCCCGCAGAATAGTGGACAATGGGTTTTCTATTAAGGGTCTTTGGAGCAGTCTACGTAAGTGTCCTTGCTAGCAACTACGAGGACGAGCCGGGCACACGCGCCACCTTATTGGTCATCCTCTTGGGAGTGTCGCCCACTCGCTGTTGCAAGCCACTATTAGAACATTTGGATGGCTTGCCTTGGGTCGTTCTATTTAATAAGCGCTCGTTTCCCTTTTTCTCCCCCTTCCCCACCCCCAAACCCCCGGACCCCATCCCTCTCTTTTGTTCCGAAAGGAATATTGAAAATGGGGGGCCTGGGGAAGGGGAAGACAAACAAGTTTTAGTCCAAAGGCCTCCGCAGGTATGTCTATGGAGTTACTTCCTTTGGCCTAAAACGTGTGCCCGGCTGGGAGAGTACCGCTTACAGCAAATTTTATTCCGTATAGATCATCCTGCACAAGCAATGTTATTTCTTTCAGAATTTTGGAATAGAAAATCACTTCGCTATTATAATAAACTCTAATAATTTAATACACAAGAGCTATAATTGCAATTATAGTTGCTATTATTGATGCAATTGTAGCTACAATTGCATTTATATGATTGCTTTTAGTGTAATTTATTTCTAAAAGCAATTGTAGATAGGAAAAGTTTTCTCTATAAATCTCTCTGTGATCTATCTTTCTGTTTTTATGAAATTCTTTTAAATCTGTTTTACTGTTGCTTATATAAAAATCCCAGCTCTTGTCAAACTCTTCACAAATATTTTCGCTTTTCCTATTTTCTTGCTCTGATGTGCTTTGTATTCTCATAAGCAAATCTTTAATTTTTTTATTATATAAAATCCTTTTTCTTCCTGTTGTATATTTTGAAAATTCACGTTCAAACATCTTTAGTTCCCTATATCCAAAAAATTTGTAGTAAAATTTATTGCCATATCTTGCAATATATGAACAAATGCTAAAATGGGAGATACTATTATTCCCTGCGATTAAAGTATGGTTGGTTTCCTCAAAATCAGAAAAAATTATATAATTATTATTCTTATTATGATAAGAAAGACTTATGTCCCCTAGATACAATGTGTTTATATTAATAGGTTCTTTTCTTGTCATACCTGTTAAATTAATTAATTGGCTAGTTTGACCTTGTTCACTAAATAATAAACTTGTAATATAATGCTGACAAATTAAAGAAAAAAAATCTCTATGCATTTGCTCTAAAGCTAAATAGTACTCAGACACATGTCTATTATTATCTATATTATACCAATTAAAATAGTCTTTACGATTTATTGAGTCTATGTTATCAAGAATAAAGCTACTATATGAAGTATCATCTAAACACTTTTTAAATTTAAACTTATATTCAAAAAGCGCAAAATAATTATTGATCTGAGCCCAAGATATGTTAATTCCATCTATGTATTTATCATTTAAGAAGATAATTTCTGCAAATTGTCCATATCCATAACTTGAATATTGTAAACGAATATAATCATACTTTTGTATGGAAGTTGGCTTTTTATAATAATTTTTCACATTATATTCTTTTTTGGAAAGGGCATATAGTTTTTTTAACAATTTCCCAACTCCACTATTTGATAAGACATCATATATGTCTATACCTGAAACCACACCATTATCATAATAATCCGTACGATTTATCCATTCTGGATGCTCCTTTTTAATATATTCACAATGGTTCTTATCTCCCACAAGTTTGCTTGATTTTACATATTCTTTAAATTCATCAGTATTAATATTTTTTTTATAGTATTCGATGCAATTCTTCTTCTCTTTTTCTATTTTTATTCTTAACAAATTTATCATCCACTCCTTATTTAAAATAACACTTCAACAATTCTCCTAACAAAGGATGTTGCTTCCTATTGTTGATATCCTGAATTTTTACACTCATTAAATCCACCTTTGTTTCTTTCTTAATACATATCAAGAACGCTTCAAATGATGCCATTATTTCTTTTAATTTAATCATGTTATAAAATGTTGTGTCCTCTTCATTCATTATATTAATTTTATTCATATCTAACTTTTCCATGTTTCTTCGCATTAAAGCCAGGTCATTTAAAATCCCAATTAACTCTTCAAGACTAGACAACAGTTCAGCAGATAAGAACGCACCGTTATACATTTGAAAAACTAGTAAATCCTGATGTAGACTTGAATAATGATTCAGCCAAACTTGTTCCCAAGTTAGATAGCTTAAAGGTTTTTTTGCAAAAAAGTCTTTTGTGGTAAATCTATCGATATCAAGGTATGGACTTTTCTCTTTCCTATTTAAATTTTTAACTATTGATCTATATAATTCTTCCTTCTCATGAAATATATTTTTTAAGACTGGATCATCCTCTGAGACCGTGTTTTCCGCAGTTCCTGCATATAGATCAACAAAATAATTGTAAAACTTATTAATTGTCGGTATGATTCTTTCAATTGTTACTTTAAGTTTTTTTTCTTCTTCTTTTTGGCTATATTTTTCAATAATGTTGTCAATAAGTAAAAACAGAAATATAGAAGTAAATATTGTCATACTTAAATCATAAAAAAACTCATGATAATTTGATGCTAAAAATAACGCAGCTACAAGTGATACTAACAATATAACCACCAATGTTATTTTATGCCATGTTTGCATTATGCCCTCCTTGTTTCTTTTATACTTAATCATACACCACAACTACCATAAATTACAACTAAATTAACATTTATATATTCCGCATATTAGCATATCTATGAAGATATCTAAATAGATATATACAAACATACGTTCCCGTGTTATAATCTCCTTAGAAACCAAATTACTCCTAAAGGAGGTGAACAAGATGGCCCTTGAAAGCAGAGAATTCCCTAGTGCCCTGCAATTGGTATATGACATGGGAACGGATGATGATGGCAAAAAGATCACCCGAAGACGCTCTTATTCCAATGTCAAACCCGACGCTGTTGACCAGGATCTGTATGATGTAGCAATTGCTCTTATAGGATTGCAGACTAATGTCGCAAACCAGATTCTCGTTAACGAAAAGACCGAACTTGTAAATATCTAAGCAAAGCAGCCAACCGCCAAATAATTGAAGAAAGGAGGAATTCACTTGAATCAAAGCCTAGTACTTGTATTCCTTGATGCTGATGGCAAAGAGCGTCAGATCAGGGTTGATGACCCCAAAATCGATTTGACTCCAAGCGAGGTAGAAACGGCAATGAACACCATCGTTGCTAAGAACATCTTTGGAGGCAGTGCATTTGTAAGTGCAGCCAAAGCTTACATAATCACTACTACCACTGAAGATATCTATGAGCAAGCTGTGTAACCACTTTGGGGAGAGGCGATTGCTTCTCCCCTTATAACTTAAAAGGGAGGGAAAATTATTGGACAATATAGAGATAAAAATCTTGAGATACCCGAAGCTGGCAAAGTGCGCATCCTGCAGCCGGGTCCGTGATATCTACTACAAAGCATTGATTTACGATGTGGACGACAGTAAATCTGTTGTAGGAGATCTAGACTTGTGTAAACTCTGTGGAGAAAATTTACATAAGGCTGCTGGCACCGGCAAACCCAAGACTGGCTTGGGTCCAGGCGAAGAGGTTGTAAAATCTTTCAACTTCAAGGGAGGTGATTAATATTGGATGAAATATTGCAAGGTGTGGCTAACTTTGGATTTCCAATTATAGTTTCAGCTTACCTACTGATCCGGATGGAAACTAAAATGGAAAATTTACAAAAAGCAATAGTTGATTTGTCTCATACCATTAAAAACTTAAGCGCGAAATGACCTCCTGCCAGCTCCTGCCACCAACCTTAATGCAGCTTAATACATTTGACGCTAAGCAATAGACCGACACCATAGAAAAGACATTTTAGTAGCCAATTGAGCTGCAATTTTTTTCACCCAACGCCGGCCCCCCACAGGGTATAGAAAACACTATATGCCTATCCCGGGGCACTCTGGACATAAAAACGAAAACCGAAAACCAATCAAACCCGCTTCCTGCCTGCTATCCCGCCCATAGCTACGACTCAAACCAACCACCAAGAAAGGAGGATCCCGCTTGTTAACCACTATAAAAAACTTCCTGCTGGACCTTGAAATCAAAGGCAGAGCTGAAAACACTATAATAAACTACAAGCTTCACCTGCGCTCATTCTACAGCTGGTGTATGCAGACAGGCACCAAACACCTATTGCTTACTCCACGCCAAGCTAAGCAATATCGTGATGCCCTCTATTCAACTGGCCTATCAGGCAAATCAATCAATACCATGATCGGAACCCTTCGGTCATTTTACGAATACCTGATGGAAGAAGAGCTGGTCCAGGGAAATCCAGTATTGAAAAACCTTCGGGTCCGTGAGGAACCTAAATTCCCGGCTCCCCTGAATGAAGAAGAACAGCATATACTCCAAGAAACCCTGGAATCCAAACAGCAGTATATTAACCTGGCTTTTCTAACCATGTTGGCCACAGGCATACGAGTTGGAGAAGCAGCCAAGCTCACCAAGAAGGATCTCCGCTTGGACAACAAAAGGCTGGTCCTCTTTATCCGAAAAGCAAAAGGCGGTAAATCCCGAACCGTGCCAGTAGTAGATCCTGAAGTTGCCCTACAGCTCTATGAGTATGCAAAAGAGGTACCTGATGAAGAACCACTATTCCGTGTAGCCAAACGAACCCTTCAAGATCATGCCCGAAGAATCAAGAGAAGAACTGGAATCCACTTCTATATCCACCGCCTCCGTCATACCTTTGCCACCGAACTACTCGCCAAAGACACCCGTTTGGATGTCATCCAACGGGTCATGGGCCATGCTGATATTTCCACGACTCGAAAGTACGCTGAAACCTTAAACCAAGATATTATAAATATTGCAGAACCAATTGGTGTTGATAAGTGATGTGTATACTTTTTAAATATACCAAAATGGGCCTGGATATGTCAGGATAATGGGGTTAGCCTTCAATTATGTTGGATTTTATGCTATAATAGATATTGTAAAAATATTCTATATAAATGGGGTTGTATCAGTTGCCTAATAGAATGCTAGCAAAAGCCAAACAAAACAAAGCAGATGAATTCTATACCCAGCTTTCAGACATAGAAGCGGAAATGCGTTTTTATAGAGACCATTTTAAAGATAAAGTCATTTTATGTAATTGTGATGACCCATATGAGAGTAATTTCTTCAAATATTTTGCTATGAACTTTAATTTCCTAGGCCTAAAAAAGATTATTACCACCTGTTATGCAGGTTCCCCTGTTGCGGGGGAACAATTATCCCTATTCGATGTAAAGCCATTAGATGAGGAAACCTTTGAGGACAGACAACCATATAAGGTAGAAATTAATGAGGTTAGAGATGAAAATAAAGACGGTGCTATTGATCTATTTGATGTAGAGTACTTGCTTAAAAACAAGAAAAATGTTTTGACACTTTTAGAAGGGGATGGGGACTTCCGTTCCCAAGAGTGTATTGAATTGCTTAAAGAAGCGGATATTGTAGTCACGAATCCACCATTTTCACTTTTTCGAGAATATGTAGCCCAATTAATAGAGTATAATAAAAATTTTATAATAATTGGTAACGTAAACGCAATTTCCTATAAAGAAATATTTAAAATAATTCAGGAAGGCAAAATTTGGTTAGGCCAAAGCATTAAAAGCGGGGATCGTGAATTTCGGGTTCCCGACTATTATCCTTTAAAGGCTGCTGGATTCAGAGTTGATGAAGATGGGAAAAAGTATATAAGAGTAAAAGGGGTTAGATGGTTTACAAATTTAGATTTCAAAGAACGGCACGAAGATATAACCCTATATAAACAATACACACCAGAAGAAAACCCCCACTATGATAACTATGACGCTATTGAAGTTTCTAAAACGGCTGAAATACCTTATGATTATGATGAACCTATGGGGGTACCCATAACCTTTTTAGACAAATACAACCCTGAACAATTCAAAATATTGGGAATTACATCTGGTCGTGATGAATTTGAAGCTATCCCCACGAAGCGATACATAAATCCAAAGCAAATAAATAAGGATGGTACTATCACAAATGGGAGTAAAGCGAATACCCGAGCCACGCTTTTATTATCTGAAATCCCTGATGGGATCTATTATACAGCCGATAATGCAGATGGTCCTTTTAGGATTCTTTACGCTAGAATTATAATTAAACGAAAGGGCGTATAGTTATGAAAATCGAACTCCATGAAATTGAAATCCGTGAGGTAGTAGAAGGCTATGTTGATAATGCCGAAGAGGGTGTAGTAGGCTATGGAGGACGACTAAATATCCGCCCAAAATATCAGCGTGAATTTATCTATGATGAAAAAAAGAGAAATGCTGTTATTGATACCATCCAGAAAGACTTTCCCCTTAATGTTATGTACTGGGTAAAGAACGAAGACGGGACCTTTGAGATCTTGGACGGCCAACAAAGAACAATCAGCTTTTGCCAATATGTAATAGGAGACTTCTCTATAGACAATCGTGCCTTTCACAACCTTACAGATGTTGAAAGAAAACAGATCCTAAATTATAAGCTGATGATTTATTTTTGTGAGGGAAATGATAAAGAAAAAATGGACTGGTTTCGGATAATCAATATCGCAGGTGAAAGGCTAACCGACCAAGAGCTTCGAAATGCAACCTATACAGGCCCATGGTTATCCGATGCCAAGCTGAGATTTAGTAAAACCAATTGTGCTGCCTACTTGCTGGCAAAAGATTATGTTAAAGGCTCGCCTATACGACAGGAGATTCTAGAAACTGCTATAAAGTGGATAGCAAATGGGGAAATCGAAAAATATATGTCCATCCACCAACATGATCCCAACGCCAACGAATTATGGATCTATTTTAGAAATGTAATTGAATGGGTTAGACTCACCTTTACCACATATAGGAGGGAAATGAAAGGCCTCGATTGGGGCGGTTTATATGACGAATTTAGGGAAGTAATGTATGATACTGAAAAGCTGGAAAAGGAAATCCAAACCCTTAT